>DASSYK010000100.1:0-4661 GCA_035703345.1 Solirubrobacterales bacterium | reverse complement strand
GGAGGAACGTCCACGAAGGACTGAAGAAACTGAGAGGTGAGCTGGCATGACCAGGAACTCGAGCGGCGGCGAGAGCGCCGCAAGGAAGGCGATCGAGGAGGCCGCGAGCGGGCTCGACCTCGAGCGTCTGACGCGGGAGGCGATCGGCCGCGCCGAGCGCGAGGGCCTGGTCGAGGTCGCCTACGCGAGCATGGACTCCCCCTTCGGGCCGCTGCTGCTGGCGGCGACCGACCGCGGCGTGGTCAAGCTGGCGCTGCCCAACCAGGACAGCGACCTGGTGCTGATGGAGCTGGCGACCCTGGTCTCGCCGCGGGTGCTGGAGTCGCCCGGCCGCCTCGACGAGGCCCGGCGCGAGCTGGAGGCCTACTTCGAGGGCAGCCTGAAGCGCTTCTCGGTGCCGGTCGACTGGAGCCTCAGCACCGGCTTCACCGACAGGGTCCTGCACGAGGTGAACCGGATCCCCTACGGCCGCACGCTGAGCTACGCCGAGGTGGCCGCGAAGGCGGGGAACCCGCGCGCCTTCCGGGCGGCCGGAACCGCCTGCGGGCGCAACCCGGTGCCGCTGATCGTTCCCTGCCACCGCGTGGTCCAGGCCGGAGGCGATCCGGGCAATTACGGCGGCGGGCCGGAGATGAAGCGCGGCCTGCTGAAGCTGGAGGGCTCGCTGCGGCGCTAGCCGGGGCGGGGCGCGGCCGGCTCGGGCCGGCAGACCCACGCGAGCGCGGCGAAGCCCGCGTAGATCGCGATCTCGACGTACTCGGAGGCCGGCTGCGCCTCCTCGATCGCCCCGCGCGCGTGGACGACGGCGAGCAGGGCCGCCGTCAGCGCGAGCAGCTCGAAGAGCGAGCGGTGCTCGCCGGGGTCGCGCGACGCCCGCGCCGCGATCACCGCGATCGCCAGCGCGACGGCGCCGAGGCAGCGGCCGAGGTAGTTCGTGAGGTCGCCTGCGCCCCCGGTGTCCCAGCCGAAGCGCTCGGCCCACCAGACCGGGTCGATGAAGAGAGGCAGGGCGAAGACCGGGATGAACACGGCGGCCACGACGACCAGGAAGACCCGCGATCTCACGAGGCGGGGATCACGGCCATCGTCGCGGTGAAGCCGTGCAGGAAGCTGCGGCCGCCGACCGGCCCGATCTCGCCCGCGCAGAAGAAGCCCGCCGCGGGGGCGCCCAGCGCGTCCTGCAGCGCCGCGGCGTCATGGTCGGGGACGTCGAACATGTTCGACCCGCGCCCGTTGCAGGTGAACAGCAGGGCGCCCGCCGCGCCGTCGGCGCCGAGGGCGTAGACCTGGTCGCGCAGCGCCTCGCGCAGGTCGGCGTCGGCGGAGGCGGCGTCGCGGACGTGCAGGCGCACCGTCTGCCCCACCCTCATCTTCTCGCCGAGCACGATCGCGCCGCTGTTGCGGTCCGCGGCGGCGATCGGGCGCACGAGGAAGTCGCCGCGGACGTGCTCGGGGCGGTTCTCGTCGATGACGATGCCGAGCAGGACCCCGTGCGCGGCCTGGTCGCGCTCGGCGTCCGGCAGGCCGGCGATCACCTCCCCGAGCCGCTCGATCGCGGGCTTGCCGGCGAGCTCGGCGACGACGTTGCCCCGGGCGGCGGTCACCGCCATCTCGGGCCCGACAGGCTCGGCGCCCTGCGAGACGCACGGCAGGACCTGGATCCCCGAGATCAGGGCGGCGACGGCGCCTGAGCGGTGCACGGCGTCGTCGCGGAAGAGCGCTCCGGGGCTGGCGCTGGCGAGGCCGCCCACCACGGGCGCGCCGGGCCGCGCGCGCTCGATCTCCCGCAGCAGCTCGTCGGCCGGGTGGGTGAAGGGGTCGGCGAGGAGGATCAGCGCCTCGTCGGCGGAGCGCTCCAGCGCCGTCAGCGGCGCCGGGTCGGCGCCCTCGAAGTGGATCGTCTCCACCCGGCCCCCGGGCAGGGAGGCGGCCCATACCGCGATCGCGGGGCCCGTCTCGAGCTCGCGCCCGGCGCCGAGGATCCCCGCCGCCCCGCAGCCGATCAGCGCCGCCGGCTCCAAGGGTCCCCGGATCTCCGCCAGAACGTCGTCGGCCGCCCCCAGGTGGGGCGCGGAGGCGAAGGCGACGGCCAGGTCGCAGCGCCCGTCGAGCCCCGCCGCCGCCCGCTCGGCCGCCTCGGCGGCCGCCGCGCGGGAGGCGGGCGCGTCCGAGAGCCCCACGGAGACTCGGCGCTCCGCCGGCGCGCTCACTGCGCCGTCTGGTTCAGGTACTCGCGCACGAAGCCATCGAGGTCGCCGTCCAGCACGCGCTGGGCGTCGCCCATCTCGAAGCCGGTGCGGTGATCCTTGACGCGCTGGTCGGGGTGCAGGAAGTAGCTGCGGATCTGCGAGCCCCACTCCGCCGACTTCACCTCTCCCCTCTCCTTCGCCAGCTCCTCGGCGCGCTCGCGCTCGGCCAGCTCGAGCAGGCGGCTCTTGAGGAGCTGCATCGCGACGGCCTTGTTCTGGGTCTGCGAGCGCTCGTTCTGGCACTGGACGACGATGCCGCTGGGCACGTGCGTGATCCGCACCGCCGAGTCGGTCTTGTTGACGTGCTGGCCGCCGGCGCCGGAGGCGCGGTAGGTGTCGACCCGCAGGTCGCCCTCGTCGACTTCGACCTCGACGTCGCCCTCCACCAGGGGCGCGACGTCGAGCTGGGCGAAGCTCGTGTGGCGGCGGCCCGAGGAGTCGAAGGGCGAGATGCGGATCAGGCGGTGGACGCCGCGCTCGGCGGCGAAGAGCCCATATGCGTTCTCGCCCCGCGCGATGAAGGTCGCGGACTTCAACCCCGCCTCCTCCCCCGGCGAGGCCTCGGTCATCTCCACCTTGAAGCCGCGGCGCTCGGCCCAGCGCAGGTACATGCGCAGCAGCATCTCGGCCCAGTCCTGGGAGTCCGTGCCACCGGCGCCCGCGTTGACGGTGACGACGGCGTCGCCGGCGTCGTACGGCCCCGAGAACAGGCGCTCCTCCTCGAGCTCCGCGAGGCGGCGCTCGATCGAGGCGACCTGGCCGGCCAGCTCCCCGGCCATCTCCTCGTCCTCGGTCGCCAGCTCCGCCAGCTCATCGAGGTCGTCGACGTCGGACGTGAGCCGCTCGAACCCCTCGACGCGGCGCTGCGCCCGCGCGTGCGCGGCGGAGGTCTTCGCGGCCTCCGCCTGGTCGTCCCAGAACCCGGGGCGCTGCATCTCCTCCTCGAGCGCCCCGACCTCCTGCTTCAGCGCAGCGGGGTCAAAGGTAGTCCGCGAGCAGCTTCAACTGATCGCGGATCTCGGCGAGCCGCGCCGGGACCTGTTCCACGGAGAGCGTCTCGGCCATGCCCACAGGGTATTGGTCGCGTCAGTGGGCATCCGGCTCGCCCAGAACCAGGTCGAATCGCTCGAGCAGCCCCGGGATGCTCTCCGGCTGCATCTCCAGCCCGTAGCGGGCGGAGAGCTCGCCGAGCGCCTGAGGGTCGGCTTTCAGCGCGCCGCCCATGTCGACCAGCTCGTCGAAGAACCCCTCGAAGCCCCCCGGGGAGATGATCTCGAGGATCCGCGCCGGCTCGTCGCCCGCGTTCCAGAACGTGTGCCACTGGTCGCGCGGCTTGAAGACCAGGTCTCCCTGCTCGGCGACCAGCACCTCGTCCCCCAGCAGCGCGCCGAGCTTTCCCTCGACGACGTAGCTGTACTCGTCCTCGCGCGTGTGGCGGTGAAGCGGCGCCGCCAGGGCGCGCGGCGGGAGCGGATGCTCAACCAGCGAGAAGCCGCCGCCGGCCTCGTCGGTGTCCACCATGAACCGCACTCCGATGCTGCCCAGCCACCCCGCCTTGCCGTCCGTGGGTCCGACCACCTTCGCCGTCGTCGTCGTCATCTCGCCTTCTCCTTTTCGTTAGACAGAACTGTTGCGCGAATTTGTACACATGTCCTATCCTCCTGTCAAGATCCGTCGAACAGCTATGACCGATGAAACGCGTCCATACCGCAAGAAGCGCCGCGCCGAGGCTGAGGCCGAGACCCGGCGGCGGATCACCGAGAGCGCCGTCGAGCTGCACGGCACCGTCGGTCCCTCCCGCACATCGATGAGCGCCATCGCCGAAAGGGCCGGCGTCCGTCGCTCGACGCTCTACCGCCACTTCCCGGACGAGAGCGCCGTCTTCGCGGCCTGCTCGCAGCACTGGATGGCGGAGAACCCCGCCCCCGACCCCGGGCCCTGGGAGCGGATCGGGGATCCCGACGAGCGCCTGCGCGAGGCGCTGGGCGAGCTGTACCCCTACTACCGCCGCTGCGAGGGGATGTTCGCCAACCTCCACCGCGACGAGGCGACCGTGCCGGCTGTGCGCCGGACCTTCGGCGGCGGCTTTCGCACCTACCAGGCGGCCGTGCTCGAGCTGCTGATGCAGGGGCGCCGCACGCGCGGGCGCCGGCGCAGCGTCGTCCAGGCTGCGGTGGGACACGCGATCGCCTTCACGACGTGGCGCTCGCTCGCGCGTGAGCAGGGCCTGGGCGACTCTGAGGCGACCGAGCTGATGTGCGGCCTGGTCGCGGCCGCCGCGAGCCCGGGCGGCTAGCCCGCCTCGGCCTCGGCTGTCGATCCACCGGGCGCTCCGATGCCGCCGACGACGACGGCCCGGGGGTCAGCGCTACGGGAGCGGGGCTAGGCCCCGTGGCACTTCTTGTACTTCTT
>DASSYK010000132.1:0-6332 GCA_035703345.1 Solirubrobacterales bacterium | reverse complement strand
AGAGCCGTGCGAACGGTGTTCAGTCGCGCGCCAATGACGTCGTCGAACACGTTCTGAGCCTCTCGTAAGTACGCGAAGCCACCGAGAGCCTCGAGGACGACGATCGGAACGGTCGCTAGCCCCGATGTTCCCGTCGAATTTCCTTGGCTTGTCGGCCCAGCCGCCGCCGCGGGGCAGCGCCGGGACGAAAACCGGAGATTCCCGTGGTTGGCGACTTCTGCACCCACGTCGGTGCGGAAGTCGCCAACCCGGCAAAGCTCGGCCCACATCCCTGCCGTGCGTCCCTACCGCGAGGCGACCGCCCACCGCCAAGGTGGCTCCTCGGACCGCGGGAACTCGTGGTGGTTCCGCCCGGCGAGCGTCTCCAGCGGCACCAGCGCCGGCACGTCCTCGACATCGAGGCGAACCGCGGCGGCCGCGGCGATCTCCTCCTCGCCGGCGGTTCGGACGACCCGCTCCCATCCGAGCGACGGGCGGTAGAGCCAGTAGGTCACACGCACCTGGCCGCCGGCGCGGCGCAGGTCCTCGACCGCGGTGAAGGCCGTCACACGGCGGTTCGACGCCGTCAGCCCCGCGGGCGGCCCCGGCAGCGCGCAGCTCGCCTGCCGGCAGCGGCGGAAGTCGACCGGAAGCAGGGCGCCCGCGGCACCCATGGCGGCGACCGGCGCGGGGGCCAGCGCCCGCACCAGCTTCCCCACCGGGAACCCGTAGGCGAGCGCGAGCGGGTTGCGCCCGCAGGGCACGGGGTGGCGCGGGGCGCAGGCGATCCGCCGGCCGATCACCTCGCCGAGCTCGCGGGCCGAGCGCCCGGGCGGGGCCTCAGCGAGTGCGGCGACCGCCGCCGCGATCAGCACCGCGAGCAGCGCCGTCATCGCGACGTGCTCGAGCGAGGCGGCGCCGGTTGACGAGGCGCCTGGGGGTCGCCGACGCTCGCTGCCGGTTTCCTCGTCCATCCGCCCAGCGTCCGCCCGCACCCGTGACCGGACCCGCGTGATTCGCGCCGGAACCCGAGCGAGCGGGCGCTCTATGATCGGCGGCATGGAAGGTGGATTCGGAGGCCTGTTCGGCGACCCCGAGGAGATGCGGCGCCGGATGGAGGAGCTTCAGGAGCAGATGGCCGGGGCCCAGAAGGTCGCCTGGGCCGACAACGCGATCAAGCTCGCCGTCGAGATGACGGTGGCGGCGATCGGCTCGCTCGAGCTGACCGGCTCAAGCGACGAGCAGGCCACTCAGGTCCGCGACGCGATCCGGGTGGTCTTCCCCGAAGCCGTCACCCTCGTGCGCGAGGCGCGCGAAGGCCTCTCCTAGTCCGGGGTGGCGCTCCCGGTTCCCTCCACTGGCGGTACCGCCGTCGTCACGGGGGCGTCGTCGGGGATCGGCGTCGCGATCGCCCGCGAGCTCGCCTCTCGCGGTCATGCCCTCACGCTCGTCGCCCGCCGCGAGGAGCGGCTGCGCAGCCTCGCCGACGAGCTCACCCGCGAGCACGGGGTCGACGCCGGGGTCCACGTTGCGGACCTGCGGGGGCGCAAGGCGCGCGAGCGCCTGCAGAAGGGGCTCGCGGAGGAGGGCCGCTTCGTCGAGGTCCTGGTCAACAACGCCGGGTTCGGGTCGCGCGGCGAGTTCGTCAGCAACGACACCGACCGCATGGTCGACATGGTCCGGCTGAACGTCGAGGCGGTGGTGGACCTGACCGGCCGCTTCCTGCCGGGCATGGTCAATCGCGGCCGCGGAGCCGTCATCAACATCGCGTCCACCTCCGCCTTCCAGCCGCTCCCCGGGTCGGCGGTCTACGCGGCCGGCAAGGCCTTCGTCCTCTCCTTCAGCGAGGCGATCCGCACCGAGCTGCGCGGCAGCGGCGTCACCGTGACGGCGGTCTGTCCGGGCCCCGTGAAGACGGAGTTCGTCGAGGCGGCCGGGATGGCGGGGGTCGAGAGCTCCACGCCCGACGTGGTCTGGACCTCCGTCGAGGAGGTGGCCCGGGCGGCGGTCGACGGCGCCGCGGGCGACAAGCGCGTGGTCGTGCCCGGGACCCTCAACCGCGTCGGCGCGCTCGTCGGCCAGCACAGCCCGCGCGCGCTCGCCCTGCCGCTGATTCAGCGAGTCTGGGGCGCCGCCACATCGAGGGGATCCTCCGCGGGCTGATGGCCTCGCTCGAGGCCCGCGGCGTCGAGCTGAGCTGGAGCGAGCGCGGTGCCGGACCGGCCGTGTTGCTCGTGCACGAGACCGCGACCTCCTCCGCCGCCTGGGCGGGCGTCGCGGAGCAGATCGCGGCGCAGGGCGGGAGGGCGATCTCCTACGACCGCCGCGGATGGGGGTCCTCCGGCGTGCCCGACGGCTACGTGCGCACCACGATCGAGGAGCAGAGCGAGGACGCGGCGGCGCTCCTCGAGGGCATCGGCGTCGGGCGGGCCGTCCTCTGCGGAGCCGGCATCGGCGCCGTGATCGCGCTCGACCTTCAGCTGCGCCACCCGGCGCTGGCGGATGCCGCCGTGCTGATCGAACCGCCGGCGCTAGCCCTCCTCCCCGAGGCGACCGAGCTGCTTTCCGCCGACCGTCGCGCGCTCGAGGTCGCGGCCGGAGAGGGGCGCGACTCGCTGGTCCGCCTGTACCTCTCCGGCGGCCTCGGCGCCCTGGCCGCCGGCGTCGAGCGGCTGCCGGCGGAGGTGACCGCGCCGGCCCGTGAGCGCCCCGCCAGCGTGGTCGCCGAGATCGGCGCCGCGCCAGCGTGGGCGATGCCCGTCACGAGGCTGCGCGAGGCCGAGCCGCCCCCCGCGCTCCTCGTCTCGGCCTCGACGCCGGCGCTGCTGCGGGCGGCCGCAACCGCGTTGGCGGCCCGCTACGGCGACGAGCCGCTCGAGCTCGGCGGGGATGCCCCGCCGCACCTCGGCGACCCGGCCGGGGTCGCCCGCATCGCGCTCGCCTCTAGCTCGGCTCGGCGCTGATCTCGATCACGCCGCCCCGGCGGGCCAGGACGGCGGCGCCCTCGAGGACCACGGCGATGATCGCCGTCGGCACCGCGGCCAGCACGGTCACGATCACGTCGATCACGTAGGCGGCGAGCCCCTTGCCGTGCCCGGGCCGCAGGTTCCCGGAGGTCGCCTGCGAGGCGAAGTCGCGGTGGAAGGTCAGCAGGTTCAGCAGCGTCTGCCACATCGAGGCCATCCCGGCCGCCGCGAGGAAGCGCACCTTCGTGACGCGCAGGCCCCGCCTGGCGGCGAGCAGCTCGGCGCTCCGCGGCGACGGCTTCAGCGAGCGGTCCCCCGGTCGCAGGGCGGCCCAGTTCTCGGCCCCGAGCCAGGCCTGGAAGCTGACGGAGTTCGGGGCCCGGACCACCACGCCGTCCATGACGCCGGCAGCGTTGCCGTTCGTCGCCCCGGCCGCGCCGAAGAGCTCCTCCGCCGCGTCGAGGTCGCCGGGCGCGGCGTTGCGGTCCACCGTCAGACCGCAGTTCTCGCAGCGGTCGATGATCTGGTCCTCGCGCGGTCCCCAGCCCTCCGTCTCGACCCAGGCGAAGAGCGGCTCACCACAGGCCGGGCAGCGCTGCGCGCTCGGGCCGGCCCCCTCCTCGAGGCTGACCGAACGCCGTCCCGATGCCCTGCCGAGCGCCATGCTCAGGCCTCGGCCGGGACGGTCTCGCGCGTCTCGTCGACCTCCCAGTCGACGTCGAACCGGCGCAGCGCCCTGAGGAAGTTCTTCGGCGGGAACGCCTGCGAGGGCGCCAGCGCCCCCGAGCGGGGGATGCCTCCCTGCGCGGCGATGATCGCCCCCCGCACGATCGAGGCGGCCGTCAGCCCATAGACGTCCGAGCCGCGGATCACCCCGCGCCGCGCCTTGTGTCCTTTGACCACGTCGCAGACGACGGTGAAGCGGGCGGCCGCGCGGTCGGACTCGCTCGGGCCCTCCGGGAGGCGCGAGATCACCGTGCCGACGGCCTTGCGGAGGGGGGTGCGCAGCGCGACCTGCGCCGGCCGCGTGAGCGGCGCGAACAGCGCCCCCAGCGGGCCCGGGGCGAAGGTGGAGATCGTGATCATCGTCTGCACCCGCCGGGTCGCGACATGGCGCGGGACCGTGATCTGCTCGCCCGCCGGGTAGCGCCCCATCCGCTGGCGTCCGATCGGCTCGCCGAAGTCGAAGCTGCCCCGCCCGACGCTCTGGGAGGCGGGCATCCACTGGAGCTTGCGCCACTCGACGTCGCCGCCCTTCAGCATCTCCAGCGCCGACAGCATCGTGCCCCGCGTCGCGCGCATCCCGGCCACCGCGTATGCGATCACCACGTCGTCGACCTCGCCCATCCCCTCGGCGGCCAGTGAGGCGATCATGTCGCCCGGCAGGTAGTCGAACCCCATCGCCGGGATCACGACCGTCCCGTTCGCCTCGGCGCGCGGGCCGTACTTCTCGAAGGCGAGCCGCATGTACGGCTGTTCGCCGGTCGTGTCGAGGTAGTGGGTCGAGGTGTCGACGGCGGCCCTCAGGACGGGCTCGCCGTGGAGGGTGAAGGGCCCGGCGCAGTCGATCACCGCCGCGCAGTCGGCGAGCAGGGAGCGCAGGGAGGCCTCGTCGCCGAGCGAGGCCTGCTGCACGCGGACGCCGCCGCCGAGCTGCCCGGCGAGCGCGTCGAGCTTCTCGCGGCTGCGGCCCGAGAGGACGAAGTCGGCGCCGGCGGCCTTGAGCTCGGCCGCCACGAGCCTGCCTGTGTATCCGGTCGCGCCGTAGACCGCGATCGAACCGCGCTGGCGTGAGAGCAGGGGCATCGGCTCCCGATTCTAGGTGCCCCCATCCGCAAGCACACGCGCTGGCGCTACGCTGCGACCCATGCAGCTCCGCGAGATCATGACCGCGGGGGTCATCACCGCCCAGGAGGCCGACGAGGTGCGCGCGGTCGCCCGTCTGATGCGGGATCGGGGCGTCGGCTCCGTCGTCGTCTGCGACCCCGAGGGCGGCCCCGCCGCGATGATCACCGACCGCGACATCGCCGTCCGGATCGCCGCGGGCGACGAGGACCCCTCCGCCCCGGTCGGCTCCCACGCCTCGCGCCCCCTGATCACCGGCGAGGCCGAGATGGACCTCGAGGAGGCCGCCGCCCTGATGGTCCAGCACCGCGTCCGCCGCCTCCCGGTCCTCGAGGACGGCCGCCTCGCCGGCATCGTCAGCCTCGACGACATCGCGGTCCGCACGGGCGACCTCGAGGTCGCCCAGCGCATGACGGCCGACGTGATCGAGGGCGCGCTGCCCGGCTTCTACTTCCACGAGCGGGGCTAGCCACACGAGCGGGGCTGGCTACCCGCTCACCCGGCGTACGTCTTCCTCCGGAACACGTCGTCCACGAGCGACTCGACGCGGTCGAGGAAGAGGATGCCGTCGAGGTGGTCGAGCTCGTGGAGCAGGCAGCGGGCCTCGAAGCCCTCGCTTTCGAGGCGGCCGTCCGCGTGCTCGACCGTGATGCGGGTGGCGCGGCGGACGTTGGCGGTCAGGTCGGGGATCGAGAGGCAGCCCTCGCGCATGACCACGCTGCCCTCGGCCCCCACCACCCGGGGGTTGGCGAGGACGAGGAGGCCGTTGGAGGTCTCGGCCTTGGGGTGCTCGCTGACGTCGACCGCGATCAGGCGGACCGGCTCGTCGATCTGGGGCGCGGCGAGGCCGACGCAGCCCGGATGAGTGCGCATCGTGTCGAGCAGGTCGGTGCGGACGCGCCCGGCGTCAGCCGGCTGGGCCGGCGCTGCGACCTGCTTCAGGGCGGGGTGGGGGTAGAGGAGGACGTCCCGTTTCACAGGGCGTCGGCGGCGAGCTCGCGCAGGCTGACGTCGAGGCCCTCGCGCTCGCCGATCGCCTCGATGGCGGCGCGCAGCTCGCCGGCGTCGGCGTCGCCCGCGGCGATCTCCATCAGCATCACGTAGACCGGCTTCTCCTCGCCGCCTCCGAGGCGGGTCTCCAGGCCCGTGATCGAGACCTCCCGCTCGGCGAGCTCCGCGGAGACGGCGTGGACGATGCCGGGGTGGTCGGCGCCGTAGACGCTGAGGACGTGGGTCGCGCGCGGGCCGCCCGCGAGCTCGTCGACCGGGCTCACGGCGACCGCCTCGAGGCCGAGATCGGCCTGCACCCGCTCGAGCCGCCCCTCCAGCTCGGAGGCGTCGACCGGGTCGGGCAGCGCCACGATCAGCATCACGGCGAAGTGGCCGCGGAGGATTGACATCTGCGAGTCCTCGACGTTTCCGCGGAGGTCCAGCAGCACGCGGCTGATGGCCGCGACGATGCCGGGGCGATCGCGGCCGATGGCGCTGAGTGCGAAGAGGCGCATCGCGCCTAAGATACGCGCGCCCGAGGCCAGCCTCGGC
>DASSYK010000152.1:0-4152 GCA_035703345.1 Solirubrobacterales bacterium | reverse complement strand
GAACGCCGCGAGCAGGTCGACGACCGCGATCCCGGCGACGGCGAACCACCCGGCGTCGCCGATCGCCTCGGTCGGGGCCGAGGCCAGCGTGAGCGGAACCAGCACCAGCGCCAGCGAGATGCAGATCACCCCGCCGATGCGGCGCGACTCGGTGATGTCCACGCCCGCGTACGGGTCCTCGCGGGGCGCGAACACCCCGCGAACCGTGCGGATGCTGAAGCTCTCGGCCGGCCGTTCCACGCGGCCATGGATTCAACCAGCGATTCCATAGAGTGGGCGCGTGGCCACTTCCACCGGCACGCCGGTCGCCGAGCTTCGCGGCGTCGCCCGGCGCTACGACATGGGGGAGCTCACCGTCACCGCCCTCGAGGACGCGAATCTCGCCCTCGACCACGGCGAGTTCGCGGTCGTGCTCGGCCCCTCCGGCAGCGGCAAGACCACGCTGCTGAACATGCTCGGCGCCCTCGACTCGCCGACGGAGGGGAGGGTCGTGATCGACGGACAGGACATCACGCGCGCCGACCGCAAGGAGCTCTTCCGGATCCGCCGGCACGAGGTCAGCTTCATCTTCCAGACGTTCAACCTCTTCCCGGCGCTGACGGCGCTCGAGAACGTCGAGTTTGGCGCCGAGGTGGCGGGGCACGAGAGCCCCCGCGAGGCCGCCATGACCACGCTGGAGCGCGTCGGCCTCGGCGCGCGCGTCGAGCACTTCCCGCACGAGCTCTCCGGCGGCGAGCAGCAGCGGGTCGCGATCGCGCGGGCGCTGGCGGGCGGAAACCCGATCCTGCTCGCCGACGAGCCGACCGGCGAGCTGGACTTCCGCACGGGTGTCCAGATCCTGGATCTCCTCCATGAGCAGACCCACGAGCAGGGCACGGCGGTCCTGATCGTCACCCACAACCGCGAGATCGCCCGCGTCGCCCACCGGGTGATCGAGCTGAGCAGCGGCCGGATCGTCTCCGACCAGCCCAACCCCGAGGGCCCGGTCGACGTCTCCGAGCTGCACTGGTAGCCATGAGTCGCGCCGGCTTCTGGCTGCGCTGGTCCTGGCGGGACCTCCGCCGCCGCTGGGTCCTGGTCGCGGCGATCTCCGTGGTGCTCGCGATCGGGACCGGCCTCTACTCCGGCCTCGGCAGCGTCGAGAACTGGCGCGTGGCGTCGAACGACGCGAGCTTCGCGGCGCTCAACGCCCACGATCTCGAGATCGGGCTGACCGAGGGCTCGTTCGCGCAGCCGGGGGATCTGCGCTCGCTGGTGGAGTCGATCCCCGATGCGGACGAGGTCGAGCTCGTGCAGGAGCGCCTGGCCGTCCCGACGCAGGTCGAGATCCCGCGCGAGGGGGAGGACCCGCTGCTGGCCTCGGCCGAGGTCGTGGGCACCGACCTGCGCTCGCCGGATCCGATCGACGGCTACTCGGCGGAGGAGGGCAGGGCCCTCGGCCCCGGCGATCAGGGCCGCGACACCGCGCTGCTCGAGGTTCAGTACGGCCGCTACCACGACCTGCCGGCGTCCGGAACGCTGAGGGTGGCCGGCGGCCGCGCGCTGCGCTACGTCGGCCTCGGAACCTCACCGGAGTACTTCCTCGTCACACGGCCGGGTGGGGGCGACTTCGGCGGCGCCGAGGTGAGCTACGCGGTCGTCCTCACTTCGCTGGAGACGGCGCAGCGGCTCGCCGGAGCCGAGCCCGTGGTCAATGACGTGGTGCTGAAGCTCCGCCCCGGGGCGGACGCGGACGTGGTGCGCGGCCAGCTCGAGGAGGCGGTGGCGGCCAGCGGCTTCGGCGCCGACGTCACCGCCCTCGACGACGAGCCCGCGCACCGCGTGCTCTACCAGGACGCCCAGGGCGACCAGCAGCTCTTCAACATCTTCGCGCTGCTGATCCTGGCGGGAGCGGCATTCGCCGCCTTCAACCTTGCGACCCGCATCGTCGAGGCGCAGCGTCGCGAGATCGGCGTCGGCATGGCGCTCGGGGTGCCGCCCCGCGAGCTCGCGATCCGCCCGCTGCTGCTGGGGGCGGAGATCGCGTTCCTGGGCACCGCCTTCGGCCTGCTGGTCGGCCTCGCGATGGGAGACGTCTTCCGGAGTGCGCTGGAGGACCTGCTGCCGCTGCCCGTGATGCGGACCTCGTTCGAGCCGGAGGTCTTCGTCCGAGGCGCGATCGTCGGCTTCCTGCTGCCGTTCGCGGCGACGGCGATCCCCGTATGGCGCGGGCTGCGCGTGACCCCGATCGAGGCCATCCGGGTCGGCTTCCGCAGCGCCAAGTCGAGCGGTCTGGCCTCGGTCGGCAAGCACCTGCGGCTGCCGGGCTCGGCGCTCGTGCAGATGCCCCTGCGCAACCTGCTGCGCGCCCCGCGGCGGACCCTGCTGACCGTGCTCGGGATCGGCGCGGTGGTGACGGTGGTGGTCGCCTTCCTGGGGATGATCGACTCCTTCCTCGCCACCGTCGACGACTCCGAGCGGGAGACCGCGGGCGACAACCCGAGCCGCATCGTGGTCACCCTCGACGGGTTCTACGCCAACGACTCCGAGCTGGTCGAGACGGTGCGCTCCTCGCCGCTGGTCGCGGAGTCGGCGCCCACCCTGACGGTGCCGGGGAAGCTCGCGACGGGGGAGGACGACTTCGACGCCCTCGTCAGCACGGTCGACCCGGCGGACCCGATCTGGAGGCCCAGCACGACGAGCGGGCCGGGGCTGGAGGGCGAACCGGGCGGGATCCTGATCTCCGAGAAGGCCGCGGACGACCTCGGGGTGGGGGTCGGGGACGAGGTCGAGCTCACCCATCCCCAGGGGCTCGCCGGCGGCGTGCTCGGCGAGGCGACCACGCCGGTCCGGGTGGCCGGACTGCACCCGAACCCCTTCCGCAGCTTCGCCTACGTCAGCCCCGAGCGGGCGAGTGCGATGGGCCTCGCGGGGCAGACGAACTCGATCGACGTGCTGCCCGCCGCGGGAGCGTCCGAGGACGACGTCAAGCGCGCGCTGTTCGGGCTCGGCGGCGTCGCCGGGGTCGAGCGGGCGACGGCAACCTCCGAGTTCGTCCGCGACCGCATCAACGACTTCGTCGGCATCTTCCGGATCGTCGAGGTGTTCGCCCTCGTCCTCGCGATCCTGATCGCCTTCAACTCGACCAGCATCAGCATCGACGAGCGCGCGCGGGAGAACGCGACCATGGAGGCCTTCGGCGTACCGGTCTCCGGCGTGGTCGGGCTCTCGATCGCCGAGGCGGCGCTCGTCGGATTCCTCGGGACCATCGTCGGCCTGGGCCTCGGGGCGCTGGTGCTCCAGTGGGTGCTGAAGGTGACCCTGCCCGACACCCTGCCCGACCTCGGGGTCAACGCCTCGATCACGTTGGGCTCGCTCGGGATCGCGGCGCTGGTCGGAGTCGTCGCGGCCGTCCTCGCCCCGCTGCTGACCGCGCGCCGCCTGCGGCGCATGGACATCCCCTCGACCCTGCGCGTCGTCGAGTAGCGGCGATCGCGGCTCGCCGCTCTCTGGCAGGCTTCCGCGCGTGAGCGAGGAGACCGACCGCCTCGAGGAGCTGCGCGAGCGAAAGGCGCTGACCCGTGACGAGGCGCGCCCCGAGGCCGTGGAGCGGCGCCACGGCGCCGGGGGCCGCACCGCGCGGGAGAACATCGAGGACCTCGTCGAACCGGGCAGCTTCGTCGAGTACGGAGCGCTGGCGGTGGCGGCCCAGAGGGGCCGCCGCGAGATGCGCGAGCTGCTCGAGCGGACGCCCGCCGACGGCCTGGTCGCCGGGACCGCGCGCGTCAACGGCGAGCTGTTCGGCCCCGAGCGCAGCTCCTGCGCCGTCCTCTCCTACGACTACACGGTGCTGGCGGGCACCCAGGGGTCGCTGGGCCACCGCAAGAAGGACCGGCTGTTCGAGCTGATCGAGCGCATGCGCCTGCCGACCGTCTTCTTCGCCGAGGGCGGGGGAGGCCGCCCCGGTGACACCGACTATCCGGTCGTTTCGGCGCTCGACACGCGCGCCTTCGCCCTCTGGGCCCGCCTCTCCGGGCTCGTCCCGCGAATCGCGGTCGTCGCCGGCAACTGCTTCGCCGGCAATGCCGTGATCGCCGGCTGCTCGGACCTGATCGTCGCGACGGAGAACTCCTCGCTCGGCATGGGCGGCCCGGCGATGATCGAGGGCGGCGG
>DASSYK010000075.1:0-5815 GCA_035703345.1 Solirubrobacterales bacterium | reverse complement strand
GGAGGAAGCGCGCGAGCGCGAGGTCTCCTCCGCACAGCCGGGCGACCGCGTCGGCCTCGGGCCCAGAGGCGCCGAGCGCCTCGGTGACCGCCTCCGGCGCCAGCGGCGAGAACTCGACCGCCTGGCAGCGGGAGAGGATGGTCCCGGCGATCAGGTCGGGCTCCGAGCAGACGAGGATCAGGTGGGCGAAGTCGGCCGGCTCCTCGAGCGTCTTCAGGAGCGCGTTCTGGCTCTCGTCGCGCAGGCCCTCGGCCTCCTCGATCACGAAGACCCGGTGCTCGCCCTCGGCCGGGCGCAGGTTCGCGGCGCGGATCACGGACTCGCGGACCTCGTCGACCAGGTGCTGGGCGCCGGGCGGGCGCAGCCAGACGAGGTCGGGGTGCGGCGAGGGCTCGATCAGGGCGCGGCGGCGGGCGTCGCCGGGGTCGGGCGCACCGAGCGCGAGCAGCTCGGCAGCGAAGGCGCGCGCGGCCGCCCGCTTGCCGGAGCCGGACGGGCCGCGGAAGAGATAGGCGTGGGTCGGCCCGGTCGCGAGGGCGGCGCCCAGCGCGGCCCGAGCGCGCGGCTGGTGGCCGGTGGCCTCGGCGATGGACTCCGGCAGCGCGGCCTCGGCGAGCGCCATCAGCCGACGCCCCCGCCGGCGCGCGCGCGCTCGAACTCGGCGATCACGGCCGCGTGCACCTCGTCGGGGGACTGGGAGGCGTCGACGACGCGCACGCGCTCGGGGTGGCGGGCCGCGACCTCCTCGTAGGCCTCGGCGACGCGCGTCTGGAGCACGAGCCCCTCCTCCTCGAAGCGGTCGGCCGCGCGGCCCTCCGCGGCGATGCGCTCGGCCGCGACCTCGGGGTGCAGGCGCAGGAACAGGGTCAAGTCGGGCCAGACGCCGCCGGTGGCGATGTCGCAGAGCGACTCGACGCGGTCGGCGCCGAGGCCGCGCGCAACGCCCTGGTAGGCGATCGAGGAGTCGCTGAAGCGGTCGCAGACCACGTCGAGCCCGGCCTCGCGGGCGGGGTTGATCACCTCGGCCACGAGCTGGGCCCGCGCGGCGCAGAAGAGCAGCAGCTCGGCGAGCGGGTCCATCTCGAGCTTGGGGTCCTTCAGCAGCTCGCGCACCCGCTCACCCGGGGCGGTCCCGCCCGGTTCGCGCACGAAGACGGTGTCGGAGCCGAGCGAGTCGGCGAGCCGTCGCGCCTGCGTGGTCTTGCCCGACCCGTCGATTCCCTCGAGGGAGATGAACACCCCGTCAGGCTATCCGCGGAGCCGGGTCAGCTCTTGCGCGGCTTCGCGCCGGCGCGGCGCTTGGAGCCGGAGCCGTTGCCGCGCGAGCGCCCGGAGCCGTTCTTGGCGCGCTTGACCTTCGTGGCCGAAGCCTGGACGGCGATCTTCTCGGCCTCGGCGATCGCCTCCTTGCTCTCGGCGGCGTCACCGTTGCCCTCGGCCGCCTTCGCGGCCTCCTTGCGTGCCTTGGCCGCCTCGCGCTCGGCGCGCTTGCGCTTCATCTCCTCCATCGAGGGGCACTCTTCGTTGAAGCAGAGCTTCCAGGGGCGGCCCGGCTTGAAGCGCTGGGCGACCGAGACGCGCGGCGCCCGGCCGCAGACCGAGCAGGTCTCCTCGAGCTTGTGCACGTCGTAGAAGCGCGGCTGGGGGATCGGGAAGGTCTGGTCGCAGGAGTTGGGATCGCCCTCCTCGGCGTCGGCCCTCCAGCCCGTGCAGCCGACGAAGGACTTGCCCGACTTCTTCGCTCGGATCACGCGCAGCATGTTCGGCGAGCCGTCTTCCTGGGTGCGGCCGGCCTCGCGGCAGACGATGCACGGCCCGAGGACGCGGTCCTCGTCCATGCCGCTCCAGACCAGCTTCGCGAACTTGCGCCAGGGGGCGTCCTCGTCGTCGTCGTCGACGTGCTCGCCCATCTCGTCGTAGGCGGAGCGCAGCGCCTGGCGGCTGTCCTCGAGGACCTCGTCCTTGCTCATCTCGCCGGCCGCGATGCGGTCCATCTCGGCCTCGAGCTCGGCGGTCATCTCCGAGGAGGCCATCCGGGGCACGTAGGTCTTGAAGCCCTCGTACATCTTGACCCCCGTCTCGCTCGGCTCCGGCGGGTTGCCGTGCACGTAGCCGCGGTAGTAGAGCTTCTGGATGATGTCGGCGCGCGTCGCCTTGGTGCCGAGGCCCCGCTCCTCCATCATCTCGATCAGCTTGCCCTGCGAGATCCGCGGCGGCGGCTGCGTCTCCTTCGAGATCAGCTCGGGATCCCCCTCGAGCTCGAGCTTCTGGCCCTCCTCGAGCTTGGGCAGCTCCTCGTCGGCCGAGCGGGCGTACGTGTAGATCGCGGCGTAGCCCGGGTCGAGCACGACGGACCCGCGCACGAAGTAGTCCTCCGAGCCCGCCCTGATGTCGGCGCGCGTCGACTCGGTGACCATCGGCGGCGAGAAGGTGGCGAGGAACCGGCGCGCGACCAGCTCGTAGACCTTGCGGTGCGCGTCGCTGCGCGCCTCGAGACGCTTCGGGTTGACGGCCTGGGTCGGGTAGATCGGCGGGTGGTCGGTGGTCTCCTTCTTCCCGCGGGTCGCCTCCAGGTTGGCCTGGTCGAGCAGGCCCCTGGCCGCCTCGAAGTCGGGGATGGCGACCAGCTCGCTGACCAGGTGCCTCGTATCCAGCGAAGCGGGATAGACCGTGTTGTCGGTTCGCGGGTAGGAGATGTAGCCGTCCATGTAGAGGTCCTCGGCGAGCCGCATCGCGCGGGCCGGCGTGATCCCGAGGCGGCTGGACGCGTCGGTGGTGAAGGCGGTGGTGTTGAGCGGCGCCGGCGGCTTGCGCGTCTGCCTGCGCGCCTTGATCTCGGTGACGGTGCCGGGGCTGGAGGTCCCCTCCAGCGCGGCCTTCGCCTCCTCCTCCTTCCAGAACTTGTCGGTGGCGTGGTGCGCCTGGAAGGAGCCGTCGGGATGGGAGAAGGTGGCGACGATCTCCCAGAAGGGCTCCGGCACGTGGGCGCGGCGCTCGAGCTCGCGCTCGACGATCAGGCCGAGGGTCGGGCTCTGCACGCGCCCGACCGAGAGGAAGTTGGCGCCGAAGCGGCGGGTGGCGCGGGAGACGGCCCGGGTCAGCGTCGCGCCCCAGATCAGGTCGATGTCCTGGCGGGCGCCGCCGGCGTTGGCGAGCGGCATCGAGAGCTCGTCGAGGTTCGAGAAGGCGCGCTCGATCTCCTCCTTCGTCAGCGCGGAGTAGCGCGCGCGCTTGACCGGGGTGCCGTCCTCGTGCACGCCCTCGGCGGTGGCCAGGTTGGGGTTCGCCTCGACGATCTCCTCAAGCGCCTCGAGGCCGATCAGCTCGCCCTCGCGGTCGAAGTCCGTCGCGATCACGAGGTCCTCGGCGTCCTTGGCCACCTTCTTGATCGCCCTGACGACGTTCTTGTCGGTCGGCTGCTTGATCAGCGGCGCGTCGATCAGATCGCGCGGGTCGATCTCCTGCCAGCTCTTGTAGTCCTCGGGGAAGGCGGGGTTGAGCACGTGGCCCTTGAGCCCGATCGTCATCTCAGGGCCGTTCGGCCCCTCCCACGTGTAGTAGGGGGTGCGGTAGGAGGACTCCTCCTTGGCGGTTCCGCCGCTGAGGATGTCCGCGATCTTCTTCGCGCTGTTGTTCTTCTCCGTGACGATCAGTCGCATCTGTGCTCCAACGGTAGCCGCATCAGCGGTGAGGGCCCGGGCACTCCCTACTGCCCGGCGGCGGCGAGGGTAGCAAGCGTCCTCGGACACACGCTCGGTTTGGCGCACGGGCGCGAGTGCCTGCACGGGTACGCTGCGATGCGTGAAGACGCTGGTCACAGGCGGCGCCGGCTTCATCGGATCGCACCTCGTCGACGCCCTCGTGGAGCGCGGCGACGACGTGCTCGTCTTTGACGACCTCTCCACCGGCAAGCGCGCGAACCTCTCCGGCAGCCTCGCCGCGGGCGCGACGCTCGAGGTGCTCGACATCACCGACCCGCGCCTGCTGATGACCGCGGTCGAGGGCTTCGGCCCGGAGGCCGTCTTCCACCTCGCCGCCCAGATCGACGTGCGCAAGTCGATGGCGGACCCGGGCTTCGACGCCCGCCTCAACGTCGTCGGCACGCTCAACGTCCTCGAGGCCGCCAGCCGCGTCGGCGCCCGCGACTTCGTCTTCACCTCCACCGGAGGCGCCATATATGGAGAGGGGTCCGGCGAGCGCAGCGGCGAGCTGCCCTTCGCCGAGACCGCCGCCTGCGAGCCGGACTCCGTCTACGGGCAGTCGAAGCTCGCCGCGGAGGGCTACATCGGGCTCTACCGCCGCTCGGGCCGGATCTCGGGCGTCGCCTGCCGGCTCGGCAACGTCTACGGCCCGCGTCAGGACCCGGCGCTCGAGGCGGGCGTGGTCGCGATCTTCTGCGACCTCGCCCGCGAGGATGGGCGCCCGACCGTCTTCGGCGACGGCACCCAGACCCGGGACTACATCCACGTCTCGGACGTCGTCGCCGGGCTCCTCGCGGGCCAGGGCGCCGGCCACCCCGGGCCCTTCAACCTCGGCACGGGCGTCGAGACGAACGTTCTCCAGCTCGCCGAGACCATCGGCCGGATGGCCGGCCGGAACGGCTTCGAGCCGGAGTTCGCCCCCCACCGCCCCGGCGAGATCGAGCGCACGGCGCTCGACGCGTCCCGCGCGGAGCAGGAGCTGGGGTGGCGCGCGGAGCGCAACCTGGACGCCGGGCTCGAGCAGACCCTCGCCGCCGAAGACTGACGGCCCGCTAACTTGTCCCGCATATGCCGGCCCAGGCCTATGCAGGCAAGGAGTGCGTCTGCCAGTTCAAGCGAGGGATCTGCGACCAGACGTGCGTGCGCGACATGCTGGACACGCCGGTCTACATCGCGTGCCTGCGCCTGAGCGGGCGCAAGTGCGTCGTCGTCGGCGGCGGTGACATCGGGCTCGAGAAGGTGGAGGGCCTGCTCGCCTGCGGCGGCGAGGTGACCCTGATCGCCCCCGAGGCGATCGCCGAGCTGCGCGAGCTGGCCGACGAGGGGTCGATCAGCTGGGAGCGCCGCGTCTACGAGCCGGGGGACCTCGAGAGCACCTTCATCGTGATCGCGGCCACCGACGACACCGACGTCAACATCGGCATCTACGAGGACGCCGAGCGCCGGGCGATGCTGGTCAACGTCGTCGACGTCCCGCCGCTCTGCAACTTCATCCTCCCCGCCATCGTCCGCCAGGGCTCGATGGCGATCGCGATCTCGACACAGGGCGCCTCGCCCGCGCTCGCGAAGCGCATGAAGCGCGAGATCGCCGAGCAGTTCGGGCCGGCCTACGCCGAGCTCGCCGTGATCCTCAACGAGGTGCGCGGCTGGGCCAAGGGGACGCTCCCCACCTACAACGACCGCAGGGACTTCTTCGAGGGGATCGTCAACGGGGACCCCGACCCGATCGACCTGATCCGCGAGGGCCGGACCGACGAGGTCTGGCGGATCATCGAGGCCGCCAAGGAGCGCCACGCCGAGGCGCTCGGGGCCTCGGCGTAGCCACTCCGGCGGCGCGATTCAGCCGGCCTTGGTGCCGGTGCTGACGAGATACTCGCCGTCGTAGCTGACGGTCCCGTCCTCCGCGGCCTTCTCCTCGAAATAGCCGTGGATGTCGCGCTCGGCGGCCTCCCACTTGCCCTGCGGCTCGAGCAGGGCCTTGGCCATCACCACCGGGCCGAACTTCTCGATGAAGAGGCGCGCGCCGTCCTCGGGGCGGTCGAAGTCCCAGTGGACGTGCGCCCGCTCGAACGACGGCTCGATCCCGGTCCCCGCGAACAGCTCGCGGACGTGGT
>DASSYK010000071.1:0-8627 GCA_035703345.1 Solirubrobacterales bacterium | reverse complement strand
TGCTCGCGGAGGCCCTCGGCGACCTCGCCCGCACGCGCGAGCAGATCGCCGGCATCCCCGGCCTGGATGTCCTCAGCGAGCGCCTCGGCGCGAGCAGCGTCGAGGCGTGGGACCCGTTGCGCCTATCCGTCGACGTGCGCGGCACCGGCGCCACGGGCCACCGGATAGCCGAGCTGATGCGCGCCCACGACGACGTCGTCGTCGAGCTCTACTCGGAGAACGTGATCGTCGCCGTCTTCGGAGTCGGGGAGGCGACGGCCGAGAGCGGGAAGCGCCTCGTGGCGGCCCTGCGCCACGCGGTGGAGTCGCTGGACCCGGCCGACGTCGAGCGGCGGGGGGCCTTCGCGGAGCCCCCGCCGTGGGGGCCGCTGGAACTCGCCCCGCGCGACGCGTTCCTAGGCGCCCAGGAGATCGTCCCCTTCGACGAGGCGGAGGGCAGGGTCGCAGCCGAGTCCCTGGCGGCCTACCCGCCGGGCGTTCCGAACGTCCTGCCGGGGGAGCGCCTCACCAGCCCGACCCTCTCCTACATCGCGGACTCGCTCGCCCACGGCGGCCTCGTGCGGGGCGCCAGCGATCGCTCCCTGAAGACGGTCCGGGTGGTGGTGGAATGAGCGGCGAGCCGGCCTGGGGAGTCGACTCCGAGTACGGGCGCCTGCTCGACGTGCTGCTGTGCAGCCCCGAGAACTACCGCTGGAGTGCGACCAGCGCGATCTCGCGGGCCACGCTGGAGAGCGGCCGCGCCTTCGAGCCGGCGGCGGCGGCCTCCCAGCACGCGGAGATGGTCGACGCCTACGAGCAGTCCGGCGTCCGCTGTCACTTCCTCAGGCCCGACCCGGCGCTCCCGTACCAGGTGTTCACCCGCGACTCGAGCACGATGGGCCCATATGGCACCGTCGTCACCCAGCCCAACCAGTCGTGGCGGCGCGGTGAGTACGCCGCGGTGATCCGCTTCCACCAGGAGGCGGAGATCCCGATCCGCGGGATGATCACCGCCGGCTCGCTGGAGGGAGGCGACGTGGTCGTCGTCGAGCCCGGCGCGGTGATGATCGGCAACGGAGAGAGCCGCACCGAGGAGGCCGCCGCGCGCCAGCTGGCCGCGTGGTTCGAGGAGGACGGCTGGGAGGCGCGGGTGCAGCCGATCCCCGAGCGCTACGTCCACCTCGACGTGCTCGTCTCGATCCTCGCCCCGAAGCTGGCCGCGGTCTGCGTCGACGAGCTGCCCTCGGGCGGCCTCGCCTGGCTGCGGGCTCGGGGCTTCGAGATCATCGAGGTCTCCGCGCGCCAGGCGTTCAGCCTCGGCGTCAACGCGATCTCTCTCGGCGGCGAGCGCATCCTCTCGGCCGCGGGGGCCGAACTGAACGAGCAGCTTCGCGCGCGGGGCCTCGAGGTGCTCGAACCCGAGCTGAGCATGTTCACGCTCGGCGGAGGCGGCGCGCACTGCCTGGCGCAGGCGCTCCGCCGCGAGCGCCTGGGATGAGCGCCGAGCCCGCACCCGACCCGGAGCGCGCGATCGCGGACCTGCGTGAGCTCGCCCGGCGCACCGGGGGACCCGGCGGCGCGCGCCGCGTGTGCTGGAGCGCCGAGTGGCGCGCCGCGCGCGAGCTCCTGACCGAGCTGCTGGCCGAGATCGACCTCGAGCCCGAGATCGACGAGGCGGGCAACGCCTGGGCCTACCTGCCGGGCGAGGAGGGGACCGCCGCGCCGCTTGCCCTCGGCTCCCATCTGGACTCCGTCCCCGAGGGGGGCTGGCTCGACGGCCCGCTCGGCGTGATGGCCGGCCTCGCGGTGCTCCGCGCCTGGGCCGAGTCCGGCCGCCGGCCGCCGCGCACCCTCGTGCTGGTCGACTGGGCCGACGAGGAAGGCGCATTCGGGCGCAGCCTGATGGGCTCGGCGGCCGCCACGGGGACCTTCAGGCCGGAGGAGCTCGCGAGCGCCACGGCGCGCGACGGGCGTCCCGCAGCGGGGGTCCTGGCGGAGAACGGCGTCGAGCTCGAGACCATGACCCGCGCCCAGGAGCGTCTGCGCTCGATCGGCGCCTACCTGGAGCTGCACATCGAGCAGGGGCCGGTCCTATTGGCCGAGGGGGTGCCGGCCGCCGCGGTCACCGGCTGCGCCGGGCTCGAGCGGATGCGCTTCCGCATCACCGGCGTCCCCTCCCACGCCGGCACCACGCCGATGGACGCGCGCCGCGATGCCGGCCTCGTCGCCGCCGCGGCCGCGCTCGAGGTCGAGCGGATCGCGGCCGAGGGCGGGGGAGTGGGCACTGTCGGCTCGATCGTCCTCCACCCCGGGGCGGCGACCGTGATCCCCGGCAGCGCCGAGCTGGTCGTCGACATCCGCCACCCCCTCGCCGAGCCGCTCGCGGCCATGCTGGAGGGGGTGCGCGCCGCGGTCGCCCGCAACGCCTCCGAGCGCGGCTGCGAGTGGAGCGAGGAGCCCGTCTGGCGAATCGAGCCGATCGCCTTCGACCCCCGCCTGGTGGCGCTCGCCCGCCGCGCCTGCGAGGAGGTCGCGGGACGCGACTTCGCGCTGCCGAGCGGCGCCCTTCACGACGCGGCCGAGGTCGCCAGGCGGATCCCGGCGGCGATGATGTTCTGCCCCTCGATCGGCGGCGTCAGCCACTCGCCGGCCGAGGACACGGCGGAGGAGGACCTCCGCACCGCGATCGCCGCGTTCGGCCGCCTCGCCTCGCTCGCCCTGGCCTGATTCGCAACTGCAACGCGGCGACCGTGTTCACGGGGCAGTCGCGGCTAGCTTGCGACACGCGCGCAGGGACTCGTCCAGCCAATGCCAGGACACGCACAGACACCCGTCGAGGGCCGCATCCGCGCGGCCGCAGCGGCGCTGTTGATGGCGGCGCTGGCTCTCGCCGCCACCATGATCGCACCGCGGGGCCCGACAGCCGCCGAGCCCGCCTCCGCCGCCAAGAAGGCGAACGGGTGCGACCCGTGGCCGGCCGGCCTCAGCCCCCTGGGCGGCCCGGCGCCGCAGCGCTTCACGATGCTGATCCGGATCAACCAGCAGGTCAACGTGGACACCTACAGCAACTTCGATCCGGCGACCGGCGGCCTCGGCGGCTACATCCGGCCGCAGGACATCTTCGTCATCAACACCCGCTTCGAGACCACGACGCCCTCCGTCGCCGTGCAGCTCGCGACCAACCTCCGCGCGGCATTCCCCTGCAACCGGATCATCGCCCTCAACGGGATGAAGCTCGACCCGGCGGTACCCGAGTACGCGTTCTCGCTCGCCGACCACCCGGCGGTCTGGGCCCTGATGACCGACTTCGAGCCGAGCGACTGGAACGGCGGCCGCGCATCCGATCCGGGCCGTCCTCCCTGGAGCTACAAGTTCAAGCTGGCCTACCCGCGCATCAAGCAGTGGGACGGGCGGCTGGCGGGCACCCTCGCGTCGAGCCCGACGGCGGCGTCGAAGCGCACCGGCCTCGTGCCCGTGGACAACGCTGGCTGGAACTACCGGCAGATCGCGCAGGACCTCGACAAGAAGAACCGCCGGCTCGGCCCGCGCCACATCGGCCCCCTCAGCGTCCAGACCCAGGACTCCTGCGCGGACGCGGGAGCCTCGGGCCTGCGCGACCGCGCCGCCGCCCTGATCGACCAGTACAAGTACCGGCTCGTCAAGAAGGTGGTGAAGCGCAAGGGCAAGAAGAAGAAGATCACCGTCCGCCGCAAGATCAAGGTGGAGGGCCGCCCGCTCCTGGGCAATCTCTCGCTCCAGATCTCCTTCAGCGACACGCCGAACCGCGACGCCGGGATGGCGATCACCAAGACTTCGGCGCAGACCGCCGCGGCCTGTGCACGCGCCGCCCTCAAGCGCGGTGCCGGCGCCTTCTTCTTCTTCGCCTCCGACGACTCGATGGCCCTGCTCTTCAAGCAGCCCGAGATCGCCTCGCTGCGGCCGAACGGCACGACGAGCAGCGGCGGCGTCTCGCCGAAGTAGCTAGGCCGCGCGGCTGATCACGAGCTTGCTGCGGTGGCCCGCGACGGCCTCCGCGGCGTCGTCCCAGGCCGCGGTCTCCGCGGTGATCCTCTCCGGCGCGAAGCTGCCCGCGCGGACGAGGTCGAGGATCGGCTCCATCGCCGGACGGGCGTGGACGCGGCCGGTGTGGAAGCGGATGTTCTTCGAGTACATCTCGAGCATTGGCAGCGCGACGTCGTCGAAGTAGATGCCGATGCTCGTGCAGATGCCGTCGGGCTCCGTCGAGCGCAGAGCGCAGGCGAGCCCGTCAGGGTTCGCGCTCGCGTCCACCGTGATCGGGTAGGGCCCGAGCCGCTTCGGGAACTCCTCGTCGAGAAGCGTGGCGCCCAGCTCGGCAGCCTTGCCTCGCAGGTACGAGCTCCCGCCGGCGAAGTCCACCCGCTCGGCGCCGAGGGCGAGCGCGATCGCCGTCGCGTAGAGCGCGATCGAGGCGCCGCTCGCGCAGATGAGGACCGGCGCGCCCGGCCGCTCGGCGAGCTGGGGGGCGACGGTGCGCCACGCGTCGGGGATGTTGTCAGAGAGGCTCGCGACCTGCTCGGGCGTGACCCCGTCGGGGACTTCCACGAGCATCGCATCGGCGAAAGGCACCCGGGCGGCGTCGGCGAGGAAGCCGCCGTAGTTGGTGCCCATCGGCAGCCCGTACATCGCCATCCGCTCGACCCGCTCGCAGTTCCCGGTGTGCCCGCGGCGGCAGCGGTCGCACTCTCCGCAGGAGATCTGGAACGGGACGCTGACGATCTCGCCGGGCCTGAAGCCCTTCACATCCTCGCCGACGTCGATCACCTCGGCGACGCACTCGTGCCCGAAGGGGAACGGCTCATCGGCGGGGACGAAGCCGCGGACGATCAGCAGGTCGAGGTCGCAGGTGGCCACGGCGAGCGGGCGCACGACCGCCTCGCCGCCGCCCTGGAGCGAGGCGTCCTCGGCTTCGCGCCATTCGAGCTTCCCCTTCTCGACGAAGTTGAGCTCCCTCACGCCGTGGCTCCCTCCGTCGCGACGCCCGCCGCCTCCGCCCCGTCGCCGCCGTCACGCTCGGCCTTCGCCGCGACGCGCAGCTGCTCGAAGCGGATGATCTGCCCAGCGCCGCCCCAGAAGCCGTCGGGGACCTCGTGGACGAGCACCCAGACGCGGACGAGGGCGTCGGTGCCCCAGCCGGTCGCCTCGAGCACGAGCTTCGTCGCCTCCTCGATCAGCCCTGCGCGGCGGCGCTCGCTGAGCGCGCCCGCCGGGACGGTGACGTCCACGACCGCGTGCGGGTCGGCCTCGCCATCGGGGGTGCGGATCGCGGCCGCCGGCAGCTCGTGCAGGTGGGCCCAGCAGATGGAGCGGAAGAACTCCGTATCCGGTGCGCCCTCCCAGCGCAGCAGCGCCGCCGCGAGCTGCTCGGGCAGCTCCCTGCGGGCCTCGTCCGACAGGTGTCCCTCGGGAATCGTCACGTCCAGCTTCGGCATCGCGGCCTCCGTTCTCTCGCTTTTCGTCCGCCTCGAACGCGGCTACCATACTAGACTGATCATCATATTCTCAATGATGCCCGCGATCAAGACCACAGCCACGCCGAAGGGACGCGAGACGCGCGAGCGGATGGTGCGCGCCGCCGTGGGCCTCTTCCGCCACAAGGGCTACGACGGCACCGGGCTGAGCGAGATCCTCGAGCGCAGCGGGGCTCCTCGCGGCTCCCTCAACTTCCACTTTCCCGGGGGCACGGAGGAGCTCGCCGTGGCCGCGGTGACCGAGGCCGGCCAGGGGATCGGGACCGCGATCGAGGGCCTGCTCCGCGACAGCGACGAGCCGGGTGAGGGCCTGGCGCGGGTGATCGACTTCCTCGCCGACGACCTCGAGCGCTCCGATTACCGCGGCGGCTGCCCGATCGCGGCGGTCACGCTCGACGGGGCCGGCGGCTCCGAGGCCGTGATCGCAGCGTGCGCGAGCGTCTTCGATCACTGGCTCGGGGTGATCGAGGCGAGGCTCGTCAGCGGGGGCTGGAGCGCGAGCGCGGCCCGCGAGCGCGCCCTGCTCATCCTCTCCTCCTTCGAGGGCGGGCTGACCGTCTCCCGCGCCCGCCGCGACGCCGCGCCCCTGCGCGCGCTGGCGCGGGATCTCCGCGGACTGCGACCGGAGAGCTAGGGCGTGGAATCCCCGTCCGCCCGCTCCAGGGCGGCGGCGCGCGTCGGGAAGCACTCCACCCTGCGGGGACCGCCCGGCCCGAAGGTCCAGAGGTGGAACTCCTCGCGCTCGACGTCGATGCCGCTGTGCCGGCCGCTGGCGGTGAGGCGCACGCGGGCGATCACGTGATCGCCGCTCTCCTCGACGCCCAGAGGCTCCACCCGGTGGGAATCGAAGCTGTCGGCGAGGTCGGCCGCGAACTCCGCGAGCGCTCCCGGCCCGCGGTACACGCGCTTGCCGGGCAGGTCGGGAGGCGGGCTGAACTCGAAATCCTCGACCGGCGGCCGCGGCGGCGCCTCGCCCCTGTTCCAGCTCTCGTAGCCCGCTTGGATCCGCTCGGCCCAATCGCTCGCCATGGGCCGACTATCCCACCAAAGCGGAGGCTTCGGGGGCCGAGCACCGTCGTCCTCTAGATTCCGGGCGGTGAGCAGCTACGAGCAGATCGCGGGCCTGCCGCTCGAGATCGAGTCCTACTCGCTCGAGGGTCTCGAGTTCGAGGCGCCCGGGTTCACCAGGCTGACCACGGTCATCCGCCTGAAGGGCGGCGGGCACGAGGGCGTCGGCGAGGACGTCGTCTACGACGCGCTCGACCACGTCGCCCTCCAGGACGCGGGGCCCGCGCTCGACCTGGCGGGCAGCCACACGATCGACTCCTTCTCAGAGCTGCTCGAGGGCTTCGACCTCTTCCCGAATCCGCCGGAGCGGGACGTCTCGCGCGACTACCGCCGCTGGGCGTTCGAGAGCGCCGCCCTGGATCTCGCGCTGCGCCAGGCCGGCACGACGCTCCACCACCAGCTCGGCCGCGAGCCGCGCCCCGTCGACTTCGTCGTCTCGATGCGGCTGACGCCGCCCGGCAGCGAGGAGATCTCGACGCTCGAGCCGGTCAGCAGGCGCCTCGCGATCTACCCCGGCCTGCGCTTCAAGCTCGACCCCACGAACGACTGGACCGACGAGCTGATCGCCCAGCTCGCCGAGACCGGCGCGATCGACTCCCTCGACCTCAAGGGCCAGTACAAGGGCACGCCGGTCGACGTGGACACCGACCCGGAGCTCTACTCGAAGCTGATCGTGGCCTTCCCCGACGCCTGGCTCGAGGATCCCGACGTCAACGACGAGACGCGCCCGATCCTCGAACCCGTCGCAGACCGCGTCACCTGGGACGCGCCGATCCACTCCGTCGCCGACATCGAGGACCGCGAGTGGCCGCCGAAGATGGTCAACATCAAGCCCTCGCGCTTCGGCCCCCTGAGCGCGCTGTTCGCGGCCTACGACCACTGCGCCGACCGCAACATCGGCGCCTACGGCGGCGGCCAGTGGGAGCTCGGCCCGGGCCGCGGGCAGATCCAGTACCTGGCGTCGATCTTCCACCCCGACACCGCGAACGACACGGCGCCGTCCGGCTACAACACGGCCGGCGAGGAGCCGGGGCTGCCGACCAGCCCGCTGGCGCCGGAGCCGAGCGAGATCGGCTTCCGCTGGGGTGAGTGGTCCGAGCGGTAGGGTCCGGCCTGACCCGCCGCCGACGAAGGAGCGACAGATGGCAGACAAGAGCTTCGCCGACGCACTCAACGAGCAGGTCTCGAACGAGTTCGCCGCCTCCCAGCAGTACATCGGGGCCGCCGTCTACTACGACTCCGAGACCCTGCCGCGGCTCGCCGCCTTCTTCTACCGCCAGGCGGTCGAGGAGCGGAACCACGCGATGATCATGGTCCAGTACCTGCTCGACACCGACGAGGAGGTCCGGATTCCCGACATCAAGTCGCAGCAGACGATCTACGACGACGTCTCCGGGCCGATCAAGATGGCTCTGAAGCAGGAGAAGCGCGTCACCGACGAGATCAACGCGCTCTTCAAGATCGCCCGCAAGAGCGGCGACTTCGCGGCCGAGGAGTTCCTGATGTGGTTCATCAAGGAGCAGGTCGAGGAGGTCCGCTCGATGAACGACCTCCTCAACGTCTGCGAGCAGGCCGGCGGCAATGTGCTGCTGATCGAGGACTTCCTCACGCGGGAGAAGATCGGCGACGAGGGCGGCGACCCCTCGGCCCCGCCCGCGGCCGGCGGCGCGCTCTAGCCGCCCTCAGTCCAGCCTGCCGACGCCGCTGCGCCCCCCGCGGCGGGCAGCCGCTCGCGCCGCGAGCGTCTCGCGGAACTCGGCGATGTCGGGGTGAACGGCGTCGGTGGGCGGGCGCTGGTGGACGAGGCGGCGCGAGGCGAGGCGCTCCTCGACGGCGACCATGCCGTCGGCGCTCTCGTCCTGCTCGTGGGTCACGCGCCAGACGGACGCGCCGGGACGGGCGCTGACGCTCTCGACCAGCCGACCGTCCTCGAAGAGCGCGGCGGCCTGGTCGTCCATCGCGATCCCCGGCTTCATCCCGCCCTCCGCGATCGCGCGGAGGTAGAAGTGGCGCCGCTCGGGCTCGACGTGGTAGTGGACGCAGGCGCTGCCCTCGAGCACGCCGAGCCCC
>DASSYK010000147.1:0-9902 GCA_035703345.1 Solirubrobacterales bacterium | reverse complement strand
CAGGACGAGTGGGGCGTCGACGTTGTCGTCTCGGGCTCGCAGAAGTCGCTGATGTGCCCGCCGGGCCTCGCCTTCGCATCGGTCAACGAGTCCGCGCTCGCCCTCGCCCAGGAGATGGGCGGGCGCGCGTATGGGGGCCGCTACTACTTCGACTGGGCGAGGACCGCGAAGGGCCAGGCCGAGGAGAAGCCGAACAGCCCGTTCACCCCGGCGGTCACCCTCTGGCGCGCGCTCGACGTCGCGCTCGAGATGATCCTGGCCGAGGGACTCCCGCAGGTCTTCGAGCGCCACGCGCTCCTCGCCCGCGCCGCCCGCGCCGGCGTCGAGGCTGCCGGCCTTGAGCGCTTCGGCCCCGACGACGAGAACGCGAACGTCGTCACCGCCGCGCGCCTGCCGGACTCGATCGACGGCGCGAAGGTGCCGAAGCTGATGCGCGACACCTACGGCGTCACAGCCGCGGGCGGCCAGGGCCGGCTGAAGGGCAGGATCGTCCGGATCGCCCACTGCGGCTATTTCGGCGCCTTCGACATCGTGATCGCCCTGACGGCACTCGAGTCTGCCCTCCGCGACCTCGGCCATGAAGTCGAGCCCGGCTCGGCCGCCGGCGCGGCCCAGCGGGTCTTCGCCGAGGCCGGACGCACCCCCGAGCCCGTCGCTTAGGCGGGCCACTCCGTGACGAAGGTTCTCGTCAAAGAGAAGATCGCCGAGGCGGGAGTCGACCTCCTGCGCGAGCGCTTCGACGTGGAGGTCGGCACGGACTGGGCCGACGGCGAGCTCGAGCAGCGGATCGGCGAGTTCGACGGGATCCTGATCCGCTCGGCGACCAAGCTGACCGCCGACCTGATCGAGCGCGGCGACAACCTCAAGGTGATCGGCCGCGCCGGCACCGGCGTCGACAACGTCGACATCGAGGCCGCGACCAAGCGCGGGATCATCGTCGCCAACGCCCCCGAGGCCAACTCGATCGCCGCCGCCGAGCACACGCTGGCGCTGATGCTGGCGCTGTGCCGCAACGTCCCGCAGGCGCACGCGTCCCTCGCGGGCGGCAAATGGGACCGCGCCAGCTTCAAGGGAACCGAGCTCTACGGGAAGACGCTGGGCGTCGCCGGGTTCGGCCGCATCGGCCAGCTCGTCGCGAAGATGGCCCAGGGCTTCGACATGCACGTCGTCGGCTACGACACGTTCGTCACGCCGGAGCGCTTCCGCGAGCTCGGCGTCGAGGGCGCCGAGACGCCGGAGGACCTCTTCGCCGCCGCGGACTTCATCAGCCTGCACCTGCCGAAGACCCCCGAGACGATCGGCTTCGTGAACGGCGCGGCGATCGGGCGGATGCGCGAGGGCGTCCGCATCGTCAACTGCGCCCGCGGCGAGCTGATCGACCTCGACGCGCTCGTCGAGGGGCTCGACTCCGGCCGTGTCGCCGGGGCCGCGCTCGACGTGTTCCCCGAGGAGCCGTTCACCGGACACCCGATCCTGGAGCGCCCTGATGTCGCGGTCACCCCGCACCTCGGCGCCTCCACGGCCGAGGCGCAGGACCGCGCCGGGATCGTCACCGCCGAGCAGGTCACGGCCGCGCTCACGGGAGGGGTCGTCACCACCGCCGTCAACATCGCGGCCGTTCGGCCCGAGGCGATGGAGGTGCTGGCCCCGTTCGTGCCGCTCTGCGAGAAGCTCGGCAAGCTGGCGCAGGGACTCGGCAGCGGCACGGTCGAGAAGGTCGAGGTCGAGTTCCGCGGCCGGCTCGCCGAGCACGACACTCGCCTGCTGGGCATCGCGGTGCTCGCGGGCATCCTCGCGGGGCATACCGAGGAGCAGGTGAACCTCGTCAACGCGCCGCAGCTTGCCGAGCAGAGAGGGATCGAGCTGCTCGAGGCCCGCGACGCCGTCAGCGAGGACTTCACGGAGCTCGTCACGGTCCGCCTGCACTCGGGCGAGGAGGCCGTCGAGGTCGCGGGCACGGGGGTCGGCCCCCGCAACGAGCCCTACCTGGTGAGCGTCTGGGGGGAGGGCTTCTACCTGCCCTTCGCCGAGCACCTGGCGATCTTCCGCTACCGCGACCAGCCGGGCATGATCGGCCGCGTCGGCACCTCTTTCGGCGAGGAGGGCGTGAACATCGTCTCCGCCGCCGTCGGCGCGGAGCCCGGCACCGAGGAGGCCGTGATGGCGCTGACGACCGACGCGCCCGTCGAGCAGTCGACGGTCGATCGCATCCTCGAGCTCGACGGGTTCGCCGTCGGGCGCGCGGTCAGCCTCTGAGCGTCGGATAGGGTCGCGCTTCCGATGCGCGCGCTGGTCCTGACCAAGCACGGCGGCCCCGAAGTCCTCCGGGTCCAGGAGCGCCCCGACCCGGTCGCCGGCACGGGCGAGGTGCTCGTGCGGGTCAGGGCCGCAGGGATCAACTTCGCCGACACGATGGCCCGCGTCGGTCTGTATCCCGAGGCGCCGAAGCCGCCGTGCGTGCTCGGCTACGAGGTGGCCGGGACGGTCGAGGCGGTCGGTGACGGCGTCACCGGGCCGAAGCCGGGCGACCGCGTGATGGCCGGCTCGCGCTTCGGCGGGCAGGCCGAGCTCGTGGCCGTCCCGGTGAGCCAGACCCTGCCGCTCCCGGACGAGATGAGCTTCGAGCAGGGCGCCGCCTTCCCCGTCAACTACGGCACGGCGTACGCGGCGCTGGTGATCATGGGCGGGCTCGAGGCCTCGGACCGCGTCCTCATCCACGCCGCCGCCGGGGGAGTGGGGATGTCCGCGATCCAGCTCGCGCGCGCCCGCGGGGCGGAGATCTACGGGACCGCGTCCGCCTCCAAGCACGACGCGATCCGGGCGCAGGGGGTCGAGTTCGCGATCGACTACCGGACGACCGACTTCGAGCAGGAGGTCATGCGGATCACCGACGGCGAGGGCGTCGACGTGATCATGGACGCGACCGGCCCGACCAGCTTCCGCAAGGACTACAGGCTGCTCCGCCAGGGCGGGCGCCTGATCATGTACGGGATCTCGGAGGCGAGCACGGAGAGCGGCCGCAGCATCCCGCGCCTCGTCCGCAGCCTCGCCCGGATGCCGACGGCGACGATGCCGTGGTGGAAGAGCCTCGGGCTGATGAGCGAGAACAAGGGCGTCTTCGGCCTCAACATGCTCGCCTGGTGGGATCGCGAGGGGCTCGACCGGGTGCTCGAGCCGCTCTCGGTCGGCCTCGAGACCGGCGCGTTCGACCCCGTGATCGCCGGAGCCTTCCCCTTCGACCGCGCCGCCGAGGCCCACCGCTTCATCGCCGAGCGCCGCAACATCGGCAAGGTCGTCCTCGTCCCCTGAGCCCCGCGGGGGGCCGGCACGGGCTTGGCTACGATGGCCCCAGTGTGAGGAGGCCAGGGACAGGCAAGGGGCTGCGCGCCGGCATGCTCGCCGGGCTCGCCGCGGCGGTGACGGCCGTCGCCCCCGCGGGCGCCGAGGCCGCGCCGGGGCACACCACGTCGCTCGGGCGGCCAGCCGGCACGGGCGCGGCCGCGGCCGCGGCGGAATCCACCACCATCTTCACCGTCACCGGCACGGCCCTCCCGGGGCGGATCAACGCGTTCTCCGGCCCCAGCGGGCGGCTCACGCTGGTCTCGCCGGAGGGGATAGTCGAGCCGGACGGGCCGAGCCCCCAGTGCACCCAGGACAGCGCCACCCAGGTCTCCTGCGAGCCGGGCTACGTCGACGTGATCGCGGGCGACCTCAAGGCGGGGGCGGACATCTTCACCGCCGCCCCGAGCCTCACGACCGGGATCGGGGCCGACCTGATCGGCCCGGACAGGCCGCTCACGGGCGGGGCCGGCCGCGACCAGATCAACGGCGGATCCGGCAGGGACCTGCTCGAGGGCGGGGCCGACGGGGACGTCCTGATCGGTGCCGGGCTGAGCGACGTCCTGCGGGGCGGCGCGGGCAAGGACGACCTCCGCGGCGGCGGCGCCCCCGACGCCCTCTTCGGAGGGGGCGGCGCCGACAGGCTTCATGGCGGCCGCGGGCGCGACCAGTGCGACGGTGGTGCCGGCCGCGACCAGGGCATCTCCTGCACGGCCTCCAAGCAGATCCCCTGAGCGACGGATGACCCCGGCCCTCGCCTCGATCGGGAGCCTCTACCAGGAGGGGGTCGTCGACACCGGCCGCGAGCCGCAGTTCCTCTTCTTCGTCGCCTTCCTCGTCTCGTGGAGCTTCATCCGGACGAGCGCCCACATGATCCGCGCCCAGGTGAGCTGGTGGCCGGGCAACGTCGAGGTCGGCGGCACCCACATCCACCACCTCGTCTGGGGGATCCTGCTGCTGCTGATCTTCGGGTGGCTCGGTCTCACCGTGGCGCCTGACTCCCCGTGGCGGGAGATCTCGGCCGTGATGTTCGGGATCGGCACCGGGCTGACACTGGACGAGTTCGCGCTCTGGCTCAACCTCGAGGACGTCTACTGGGAGAAGGAGGGCCGCCGCTCGATCGACGCCGTGGTGATCGCCCTGGCGGTCACGGGCATGGTCCTCGTCGGTTTCCGAGGCTGGGTGGACGCCGCGGACGACGTCAAGGACTGGACCTTCGCCGTCATAGGCAGCGCCGGCGCCATCGGCATCGCCTGCTTCCTGGTCAACATGGCCAAGGAGAAGTTCGGGATGGCGATCGGCGGCCTCATCGTCCCGCTGGTCGGCCTGATCGGGGCCTTCCGGCTCGCGAAGCCGCACTCGATCTGGGCGCGCGCCTACGGCGAGAAGCGCCGGCGGCGGGCGGAGGAGCGCTACCGGGGATCGCGCGGCGAGCCGTTCTGGAAGCGGGGCGCGGAGCTACTCGGCCGGCTCGGGCTCGGCCGGGCCGGCGCCGACTCCGGCGGGGCCGGGGGAACCTGAGAGCACCAGCTCGTCGATCACGACGCCGAGCGAGGCGGCTGTCGGGATCGCCAGCAGGGCGCCGAGCACCCCGGCGAGGTTCGCGCCGACGATCACGGCGATGATCGCGACGGCGGGGTTCACCTTCAGCGCGCCGCCCCGGTACATGACCGGCTGGATCACCCGGTCCTGGACCTGCTGGTAGGCGAGGAAGAGCACCAGCCAGATCACCGCGTCGCCGGCCGCGCCGTCGATCGCCAGCACCGCTGCCACGACCAGCCCGCCGACGGTGAACCCGACGAGCGGGATCAGGTCGAGGAACGCGACCAGGACGGCGAGCGGCAGGGCCAAGTGGAAGCTCTCGATCTCGAGAAAGGCGAACGTGATCAGCCCCGCGAACAGCGCCAGGACGCAGTTGACGCTGACGTAGGAGCGGACGACCGCGGCGACCCGGGTCCCCACGCGCCGGACGCGATCGCGGTGCGGGACGTCGAGGCGAGCGGACGCGCGCTCGAACATCCCCTTGCCGTCGAGCAGCAGGAAGAACGTCAGCGTGATGACCGTGATGAAGGCGATCACGTGCTCGAGCACCTGCACGGTCACGTTGCCGAGCTCGGTGGCGCCCGATCCCAGCTTCGAGGGCAGCGAGCTCGCCTGCTCGCTGAGCTTCTGGGTGAGGTCGTACTTCTCGTTCAGCTCCGCGAACTTCTGGTTGTCCTCGGCCCAGTGCTCGAAGTCCGTCACGTAGGTGGGCAGCTTCTTCGCCAGGCCCTCGATGTCGCGGATGATCGGGGGCAGGACGTGGAGGATCAGGAAGAAGAGCCCCGCGAAGAACACGACGTAGACCGTGAGGATCGCGAGCGCACGCGGCAGCGGCCGCCCGCCGATCCTGATCCGCTGCAGCAGGCCGACCGCGGGATCGAGCGCGAGGGCCAGGAAGATCCCCGTCACGACCCAGCGCAGCGTCGTCGTGGTGTGGAGCAGGACGATCGCCAGCAGCACGGCGAGCGCAGCCATGAACAGCGCCACCAGCACGATCTTCGAGACGGCCCGGGACTCGATATCCCTCGCGCGCACGGGCGGAACTTAGAGCGCGCGGTGGACACGACCCGGCCGGCGGTTGGGGATCGACACGGGCCGGATTGATTCGTTCGCGCGGCGTCGCTGCGCTACCCTGCAACGCACTTCGATGACCTCCCAGCCCGCCAGCCTGGCGCTTCTCCTTCTCCTCCCCCCTCGGGGGGAATAGCGCTGGGCGGCGCGATAGCCGCGAGAACAGAGAACAGGTCATCGGAAAGCTTCGGAGAAGGAGGTAGGCAATGAGCAACGAGGTACGCGACCAGGATCGTGTCCAGATCTTCGACACGACGCTGCGCGACGGCGAGCAGTCGCCCGGCATCTCCCTGAACACGCAGGAGAAGGTGGAGATCGCCCACCAGCTCGCGCGGCTGGGTGTAGACGTGATCGAGGCCGGCTTCCCGATCACGTCCCCCGGCGACTTCGAGGCGGTCGAGGCGATCGCGCACGAGGTCGAGGGCCCGACGATCTGCGGCCTGGCGCGCACGCACAAGGCCGACATCGACGCGGCCTGGAACGCGATCAAGGGCTCGGAGAGGCCGCGGATCCACACGTTCATCTCGACCTCCGACATCCACATCGAGCACCAGCTGCAGACCACCCACGAGGACGTCAAGGGCCAGGCGAAGGCCGCCGTGGCCCTCGCCAAGTCCTACTGCGACGACGTCGAGTTCTCGCCGATGGATGCGACCCGCGCCGACATCGAGTTCACGGCGGAGGTCTGCGCGGTCGCGGTCGCCGAGGGCGCGACCGTGATCAACATCCCCGACACCGTCGGGTACACGACGCCGGCCGAGTACAGCGAGTACTTCCGGCGCCTCTATGAGCTGATCGATGACTTGGAGGGCGTCCGCCTCTCCGTCCACTGCCACGACGACCTCGGCATGGCGGTCGCCAACTCGTACGCCGGCGTGTTGGCGGGCGCCCGGCAGGTCGAGTGCGCGGTCAACGGCATCGGCGAGCGCGCGGGCAACTGCTCGCTGGAGGAGATCGTGATGCTGCTGCGGACCCGCCGCGACGCCCACGGCCTCGACACCGCGATCGACGCCCGCGAGCTGGCGCGCACCAGCCGCATGGTCTCGCGCCTCACCGGCTACTCCGTCCCGCCGAACAAGGCGGTCGTCGGCCGCAACGCGTTCGCGCACGAGTCCGGCATCCACCAGGACGGCGTCCTGAAGGAGCGCTCGACCTACGAGATCATGGACGCGACCGAGGTGGGCCTGGAGTCCAACCAGATCGTGCTGGGCAAGCACTCCGGGCGCCACGCGCTGCAGGACGCGCTGAAGCAGCTCGGCTTCGACGTCGCCGGCGGCGCGCTGAACCAGGCGTTCAAGCGCTTCAAGGAGATCGCGGACAAGAAGAAGCAGGTGACCGCGCTCGACCTGGAGGCGATCGTCTCCGACGAGATGCGCGAGCGCTCCGAGGCCTACAACCTCGCCTGGTTCGAGGTCGAGTCCGGCTCGAAGCGCGAGCCGGAGGCGGAGGTCTGCGTCGTGCTGCCGAGCGGCGAGGAGTCGATCGCCAAGGCCGGCGGCGACGGGCCGGTGGACGCGATCTTCATCGCGCTCCAGGAGGCGATCGGGACCGAGGCCGAGTTGAGCCGCTTCGAGGTCGCCGCGATCACCGGCGGCACCGACGCGCTCGGCGAGGTGACGGTCTGGGTCCGCGCCAACGGGCGCCTGGCGAGCGGCCAGGGTGTCGCGACCGACATCCTCGAAGCCTCCGCGCGCGCCTTCGTCCGAGCGATCTCGAACGCCCTCGAGGGCGCCGCGATCCGCGAGGCCGAGGACGTGACGGCCGACGCCGCCGCCGAGCGCACGCCCGGTCCCTGACCCGCCGGCCCTGCCCGCATAGACTCGGACCCGTGGTCCGGCTCCCCGACGCTCCGCCGGCGAACTCGCCGTTCTGGTGGTTCTGGGAGCGCTTCACGAGCCTGCACGCCGCGCTCTACAGCACGAGCGGCGGCCGGATCGGCGGCAGGGCCTACGGGGCGCCGATCGTGCTCGTGGACTCGGTCGGGCGCAGGAGCGGCAAGCGCCGCACCCACCCCCTGATCTGCGACGAGCAGGGCGAGAACATCATCCTCGTCGCGTCGAAGGGCGGGGTGGACCGGCACCCGGCCTGGTACCTCAACCTGATGGCGAACCCGGAGACCGAGATCAACTGGCGGGGGGAGCGCCGCCGCGTCCGGGCGCGAGAGGCGGAGGGAGACGAGCGCGAGCGGCTCTGGAAGCGGATGGTCGAGGTCTACCCGGCCTACGCGCACTACCAGTCGCGCACGGATCGCCGGATCCCCGTGGTCGTCCTCGAGCCGGGCTAGGCTGCGCGGAGATGGGCAAGCTCAACGGCAAGGTCGCGGCGATCACCGGCGCGTCGTCGGGCATCGGCGAGGCGACGGCGCTCGCCCTGGCCGAGGAGGGGGCCGCGGTCGCGCTGCTCGCCCGCCGCGAGGACCGCCTGCTCGAGCTCGCCGAGCGCATCAAGAAGGCCGGGGGCAAGGCCCTGCCTCTGGAGGTGGACGTCGCCGACCACGGCCAGGTCGAGGCCGCTTTCGCCCAGATCGTCGGCCAGCTCGGCGGGCTCCACATCCTCGTCAACAACGCCGGCGTGATGCTGCTCGGTCCCGTGGAGGGCTGGGACGTCGCCGACTGGCAGCGGATGGTGGACGTCAACGTACTCGGCCTCCTCTACTGCACGCGCGAGGCGCTGCCCTTCATGCGCGACTCCGGCGGCGGCCACATCGTCAACCTCTCCTCCGTCGCGGGCAGGACCGCGACCCTGGGCAGCGCGGTCTACAACCTCACGAAGTGGGGCGTGACCGGGTTCTCGGAGGCCCTGCGCCAGGAGGCCCTGCACTCCAAGATCCGCGTCACCTGCATCGAGCCCGGGTGGGTCGCCACCGAGCTCCACGGTCACAACGTCGACCCCGCGGTGGTCGCGGGAATCGACAAGATGCGCGACAAGATCGGCGAGCCGCTCGAGGCCGAGGACATCGCCGAGGCGATCCGGTACGCCGTGACCCAGCCCGAGCGCGTGAACGTGAACGAGGTCCTGGTCCGGCCGACCGGCCAGCGCTAGCCGGGACCGGGGCCCACCCTGAAATACAACCGTACGTGATAACGTACGGCTCCGTGAGAGTCGCGAACCAGCGGACAGCCCACCCGGAGACCGGCGCGGTCGGCGCCCGCGTCCGCGCGCTGCGCGACGCGATGGGCCTCTCGCTGCGAGATCTGGCCGAGCGCAGCGGGGTCAGCGCTCCGATGCTCTCGCAGGTCGAGCGAGGCGAGACCAGCCCGACCCTCGCGGTCGCAGGCCGCATCGCCGCCGGCCTCGACCTCTCCCTGTCGCAGCTGCTGCGCCTCGACGAGGGGCGCCACGTCGTCATCACGCGCTCGGCCGACCGCCGCGTGCGCCGCAAGCGCGGCCACGCCGTCGAGGAGCTGACGCCGCCGCTGCCCGGCCAGCGGGCCGACGTCTCGGTCCACACCCTGGGAGCGGGCGCCGCGACCGGCGGACCCGACGACCCTCCGATGCACGAGCCGGGCAGCCGCGAGACGACCGTGGTGCTGGAGGGCTCGATCGATCTCTTCATCGACGGCGTGCGCCACGAGCTCTCCGAGCAGGACAGCGTCACCTTCGACGCCGACCTGCCGCACCACTTCGAGAACAATGCAGATACAGAGGCCCGCTTTCTCGCCGTGGTCGCGGCGGGGCTGAGGCGGGGTTGAAGGAGGACCCGATGCCGAAGAGCCTGTTCGACAAGATCTGGGAAGCCCACGAGGTCGACACGGACCTGATCTACATCGACCTTCACCTCGTCCACGAGGTGACCTCGGCGCAGGCCTTCGAGGGGCTCCGACTCGCCGGCCGCACGGTTCGGCGCGCGGACAAGACGCTCGGCACCGCGGACCACAACGTCCCCACCGACGGCACCCCCGCCGCCCGGCTGATCGCCGACGAGCTGTCGCGCAAGCAGGTCGAGGCGC
>DASSYK010000126.1:0-16234 GCA_035703345.1 Solirubrobacterales bacterium | reverse complement strand
GCAGAGGCTGGAGACGGCGCCGGGGAAGCGCTCGCTCTCGGGCTTCTCACCGGGGATCACCGGCACCGCGAGCACCTCCTCGGAGAACCACCGGTAGACCTCGAGCATCTCACCGGTCTTCTCACGCGCCTCCTCCTCGGTGGCGTGCGCGGTGTGGCCCTCCTGCCAGAGGAACTCCGTGGTGCGGAGCAGGACGCGGGGGCGCAGCTCCCAGCGAACCACGTTCGCCCACTGGTTGATCAGGAGCGGCAGGTCGCGGTAGGAGTCGATCCACTTCGCGAACGAGCGCCCGATGATCGTCTCGGAGGTGGGGCGGACGATCAGCGGCTCGGCGAGCTCGGCGGCCGGCTCGAGCTCGCCCGTCTGCGGGTTCTTCTCGAGGCGGTGGTGGGTCACGACCGCCATCTCCTTGGCGAAGCCCTCGACGTGCTGGGCCTCCTCGGCGATGTAGCTGAGCGGGATGAACACGGGGAAGTACGCGTTCTCGGCCCCCGACGCCTTGATCGCGCCGTCCATCGCCCGCTGCATCAGCTCCCAGACCCCGAAGCCCCACGGGCGGATGACCATGCAGCCGCGGACGTGGTCCATCTCCGCGACCTCGGCGTCGCGGACCACGCTCTGGAACCACTGGGGGAAGTCCTCGGCGCGCGTGGGGGAGATCCCTGCTTTCTTACCCTGTGCCAATGCGCCGCCCATCCTCTCGCATCTGATGGCGGAGACGCCGCTCGACTTCCGCCGCCGCTTCGGGCTCGACCGCTCCGGGCCCGCCCCGAGCGAGACGCGACCGGGCGCACCGCTGCGCCCGTGGACGATCCCGAACGCGATCGGCTACCTGCGGCTCGCCGGGATCCCGGTCTTCCTCTACCTGTCCCTCGAGTCGGGAGACGGCCACGACCCGTGGGCGGCCGGCCTCTTCTGGCTGATCGCCGCGGGCGACTACCTGGACGGCTTCGTCGCGCGTGCGACCGGCCAGTACAGCCGCATGGGGGCGCTGCTGGACCCCGTCGTCGACCGTCTCACGATCCTCTCCGGCGCCGCCGTCTGCTGGCACTTCGAGCTGCTTCCCCGCTGGGCGCTGGCCGTGCTGGCCGCGCGGGAGGTCGTCACGCTGGTCCTCGCGCAGCTCGCGCTGCGAAAGGGACAGGCGCTCGAGATCAACTGGTTCGGTCGCATCGCGGTGTTCCCGATCATGGCCTCGATCTTCTTCGCGCTGGTCGTCGAGAGCGTGGTCTGGAACGTGATGCTCATCGTCGGCGTGGTGCTCGCGGTGCTGGCGACCGTCGTCTACACGCGCACGGGCCTGCGCAGGATCGAGACCGGCTAGGAGCGGCGCGAGGAGATGCACGATCCTTGCCGAACCTTCAACCTGCGGTTGAGGTGATCCGCCCGACCTATAATCGAAGGCGACCATAGGCACGCGACGCGTGCCGTTCGAGAAAAGTAGAAAAGACGGAGGAGCACGTGGAGGAGGACACCACGCCGAACATCAGCTCGATGAGCGATCAGGAGCTCAGGGATCTGATCGACGAGCTGACGGCTGAGGAGCAAGAGGTGTCGTACAGGCGGCGGATCCTGCACGGCCGGATCGACCTGCTGCGGGCCGAGCTGGTCAACCGCCTCCGCGAGGACAGCCCAGACGTCGGCTCGCTGATCAAGGGCGATGACGTGGAGCGACTGAGCCAGATCCTGGCGGGCAAGGCGGAGCCGCCGACCAAGCCCCCGAACTAGGCCTGGAGGAGAAGTGGCGGTTCACTGTCCCGAGTGCGGGTTCGTAAACGCGGAAGGCGCCAACTACTGCCAGAAGTGCGGCGCGTACCTGTCGCGTCCCGAGGGCGCCGACGAGCCGACGACGATGACCTACACGGTCGACGAGTCGGGCGAGATGCACCAGGTCGACATCGACGAGGTGGTGGAGAAGCACGGCGCCGCCCTGGTGATTCGCTCGGGCGGCGGCCGCGCGGGTGAGAGCTTCACGCTCGGCGACGAGAAGGTCTCGATCGGGCGCACCCCGGACGCCGGCGTCTTCCTCGACGACGTCACCGTCTCGCGCAACCACGCCCTGCTGGTGCGGCGCCGCGACGGCCTCTACATCGACGATCTCGGCTCGCTCAACGGCACCTATGTCAACCGCCGCCGCATCGAGTCCCACCAGCTCGCCGACGGCGACGAGATCCAGATCGGCAAGTACAAGCTGAGCTACCTGGAGGCATGAGGGATGGGGGCCCCGACACGCGCTGACAACGGCTCCAAGGCGGCGAGCTCGACCCGCAAGGCCCTGACGATCGGCGCCGTGGCGAAGATCCTGGGCCGCGAGTTCGACGACATCTCGATCTCGAAGATCCGTTACCTCGAGGACCAGAAGCTGCTCTCGCCCCGGCGCACGCCCGGCGGGTACCGCCTCTACAGCCAGGCCGACGTGGAGCGGCTGCGCGCCATCCTCCGGATGCAGCGCGACGAGTTCCTGCCGCTGCGCGTGATCCGCCAGGAGCTCGCCTCCGGTGGCGAGCGCGCGGACCAGCGCGGGGGAGGGAGCGCCTCGCTGCGCCGCGCGGCCAGCGTCGACCCCTCGCGGGGCTCGCGGATGACGATCGACGACCTCGTGGACCAGACCGGCGTCAGCCCCACGGTGATCGCCGACCTCGAGCAGTGGCGGATCGTGCAGCCGGAGAAGATCGAGGGACAGCTCATGTACAGCGACACCGACCGGGAGATCGTCAAGGCCTGCGGGGAGCTGGCCCGCTTCGGGATCGCCGGGCGCAACCTCCGGATCCTCCGGACTTCCGCCGACCGCGAGGCGCAGCTGCTCGAGCAGGTGATGGCTCCGGCGCTGCGCTCCTCCAACCACACCCGCCGGCGCGAGGCGATCGAGAACCTCGAGACGCTCGCGGCCAGCACCAGCAGCCTCATCCACATGCTGCTGGTGCGCGACCTGCGCAAGCTGACGGGCGAGGAGTAGCGCGCTGAAGTGCCCCGCGTCTCGCGCAGGCGGCGGCTCGACGCACCCCCCGGCGACATCTGGCGCGTCGTCTCCGACCCGTACCACCTCCCGCGCTGGTGGCCCCGCACGCAGCGGGTCGAGAACGTGACCGCGGGCGCGACCAAGGGGCGCAAGTGGACCCAGGTCCTGGAGACCCGCGACCGACGCGGCGTGCGCGCCGACTACCGCTGCGTCAGCGCCGCGGAGAACGACCGCTACGTGTTCGAGCAGCTGCTGGCCGGGACGCCCTTCGACAGGATCCTCAGCCGGGCCCGCACCGAGATCCGCATGCAGCCCGAGGGCGACGGCACGCGGGTGACGCTGACCACCGAGCAGCGCCTGCGCGGCCTCTCCCGGCTCGGAGGGTTCATGATGCGGCGGGCCATGGGCCGGACCCTGAACGAGGCGCTGAGCGGGCTCGAGCACGCCACCGGCGGCGGGCCCGCGGAGGCACCGAGCTGAGCGCTCCTGCGGAGTTCAAGTGGTGGGGGTGGGGCGACACCCGGCGCCGCCTCCACGTGTCCGACGCGCAGGCCTCGGCGATCCGTGCGGAGCTCGGGGTCGAGGCCGGCGACGGATCAGAGCCCGTCGCACTCGAGGACGTGAGGCTGCCGCAGGCACGTCCGATCCCCGAGCGCGTCGCACTGGCCGCCGGCTCCGGCAACGTGCGGACGGGGGCGGAGGACCGGGTGCGCCACGCAGCCGGGCGCAGCTACCCCGACCTCGTGCGCCTGCGCTCCGGGCAGATCGAGCACGCCCCCGACGCGGTGCTCGTCCCCGACGACGCGTCGCAGGTCGCGGCGCTCCTCGCGGCCTGCACGAAGGCGGGCGTCGCGGTGGTCCCCTTCGGCGGCGGCACGAGCGTCGTCGGCGGGCTCGACGCGCTCTCCGGCGGCCACCCCGCCGTGGTCTCGCTCGACGTCTCCCGGCTGCGCGCCGCAGATCTCGACCGCACCTCGATGATCGCCCGCCTGGGACCCGGCCTGCGCGGCCCGGAGGCCGAGCGCCTGCTCGGTGAGCGCGGAGCCACCCTCGGCCACTTCCCTCAGTCCTACGAGCAGGCGACGATCGGCGGCTACGCCGCGACGCGATCGGCCGGCCAGGCCTCCAGCGGCTACGGCCGCTTCGACGAGCTGGTAACCGCGGTCGAGCTGACCTCGCCGGCAGGCGTCATGCGCACGCTCCAGACACCCCACACCGCCGCGGGCCCCGCGCTGCGCGAGCTGGTCCTCGGCTCCGAGGGCACGCTCGGCGTGATCACCGACGTGAGCTGCCGGGTGCGGCCCGTGCCCGAGATGCGCCGCTATGAGGGGTGGATCGCGGCCGACTTCGCCTCCGGGCGGGAGATCGTCCGTGCGCTCGCCCAGAGCCACGAGATGCCCGACGTACTCCGCCTCTCCGACGAGGAGGAGACGCGGGTCTCGCTGCAGCTCTCCGGGTCGGAGGGGGTGCAGAAGCGCGCGCTGGATGCCTATCTGGCGCTGCGCAGGCGCCAGGGCGGCTGCCTCATCATCTGCGGCTGGGAGGGCGAGCGCGAATCGGTGCGCAGGCGCCGCTCCCTGGCGACCCGCCGGCTGCGCGCCGGCGGCGCCGTCCCGCTGGGGCAGGCCGCCGGACGGTCGTGGGAGAAGGCCCGATTCGAAGGGCCCTACCTCCGCGACGAGCTGCTCGGCCTGGGGGTGTTCGTCGAGACGCTCGAAACCGCCCACACCTGGTCCCGCCTGGACGAGCTGTACCTGGCGGTCAGCGGTGCACTCAAGGACTCCCTCGGCCCTCAGTCGATCGTCATGTGCCACCTCTCGCACGCCTACGCGGACGGGGCTTCGCTCTACTTCACGTTCCTCGCGCAGGCCAAGCGCGGCCAGGAGATCGAGCAGTGGCGCGCGACAAAGCGCGCGGCCTGCGACGCGATCGTCTCAGCCCAGGGCACGATCACCCACCATCACGCCGTCGGCGTCGACCACGCGCCGTACATGCACGCGGAGATCGGCGAGCTCGGCGTGGAGGCGCTGCGAGCGGTCAAGGAGCGCCTTGACCCCGCCGGGATAATGAACCCGGGAAAGCTGCTGCCTCCGACCTGAGAGGTGCCTGGAGGCCCGAGCCTAGCCCGGAGGCTGGGCGGCAGCGCGGTCGCATTGCGAGGCCGCGCCGCTCGCCGCCTGCTCGCCAGGGGCGGCCGGGATCTCGCCGCGCAGCACCGTCTGGCCGCTGTGCGCCGGAAGGCTCTGGCCGTCCACCGCCTGCTGCAGGGCCTTGCGCGTCTCCGCGTTGGAGGCGAGGGAGACGTCGACGCAGCCGAACTGGCCGAGCAGCGGCACGACCGCCTGCGGCACCGCCGCGGCACCGGTCAGCGCGCCGTTCTGCTGGACCTGGTCGCGCGCCAGCGGGAACGCCGCGCGATCCGAGCTGTAGAGCCAGACGATGTAGGTCTCGCCCTTCGGCGCCGGCTCGAGGCCGACGAGGTTGAGTTGGATGATCGGCTGGTCGCCGGTCTGCGCGAAGACGGCCTGGCCGCTCGCCTGGCCGCCCTCCTGGAGGGGGGCGAGCTGCACGATCGTGAGTTCGTCGTTCGCCGCGGTGGTCTCGGTGCCGGTCGTTCCGCCGCCGTCTCCGTCGTCGCCGCCGCCGGTGAGGAGGACCACGAGCACGACGACAATCACGAGGATCGCCAGCAGCCCGATCGCGATGATGGCCTTCGACCGCTTCGGGTCGCCGCCGCCGAGGCCGCGCACCGCACGGGCGATCCGTGCCGACAGGGGCTCGCCGCCGTCGCGCGGGGCTGGCGGCGATCCCGGCGCGGCGGGACCCGGAGCGGGAGGGGGAGCCGGCTGGGCGCCCCGCCCGCCGCGCAACGGCGGGACGTCGGGAAGCTGGGCCTGCGGGGCGAGCAGCCGCAGCTGCGCGACCAGGCTCTGCGCGAGCCCGTTCGAGTCGGGGTCGTTCTGGAGCTGGCGCACGGCGTCGGCGCGCCCGATCGGGTCGGCCTGGCCGAGCAGGAAGTCGCTGAGCCCGACGCGCGCGTCGGGGTCGGTGCCGCCGATCTCCTCGAGCGCCGCGCGTGCCCGCGCGCGAACGTCGTCGGTCCCGACGCCCAGGAGCGAGCCGATGTCCTCATAGCTCTGCCCCTGGAGCAGCAGCTGCAGCAGCGATCGCTGTTCCTCCGTCAGCGCCATCAGCGGCCCGACAGCCTAGTGTTCTGCGCCCATGGATGACGCACTACCCGCCGGCTTCGCCGAGTACATAGGCACGGAGTGGCTCCAGCTCGGCCCGGATGACGCCCGCGCCCGCATCGCCGTCGAGGACCGCCACAAGCAGCCCTACGGAATCGTCCACGGCGGGGTCTACGCCACTCTCGCCGAGAGCATCTGCTCCGCCGCCACCCACGAGGCCGTCCGCGGCGACGACATGGTCGCCATGGGCCAGGCCAACAGCACCACCTTCCTGCGCCCGGTCACGGAGGGCACGATCACCGCCGTCGCCCGCGCCCGCCAGCGCGGCCGGACCACCTGGATATGGGACGTCGAGTGCCTCGACGACTCCGATCGCGTCTGCGCGCTCGTGCGGATGACGATCGCGGTGCGCCCGATGCGCCGCGACTAGCGCGGCAGCGGGCGCTTCGTGCCGAAGCGGTTGGTGATCGGCAGGCGACGGTCACGCCCGAAGGCCTTGGTGGAGATGCGGATTCCGGGCGGTGCCTGGCGGCGCTTGTACTCGGCGCGGTCGACCATGCGGATCACGTCGGCGACGACCTCCTCGGGGAGGCCGGCCGCGACGAGGGTCTCGGGACCCTCGTCGCGCTCGACGTAGCCCTCGAGGATGCGGTCGAGGATCTCGTAGGGGGGCAGGGAGTCCTGGTCGAGCTGGTCGGCGCGGAGCTCGGCCGAGGGCGGGCGCTCGATCACCGACGCGGGCACGAGCTCGCGGCCCTCGCGCTGGTTGCGGTAGCGGACGAGGCGGTAGGCGAGCGTCTTCCAGACGTCCTTCAGGACCGCGAAGCCACCGGCCATGTCGCCGTAGAGCGTGGCGTAGCCCACCGACATCTCGCTCTTGTTGCCCGTCGTGAGGACGAGCCAGCCGAACTTGTTGGAGAGGGCCATGACGAGGTTGCCGCGGATGCGGGCCTGGAGGTTCTCCTCGGCGACGCCCGGCTCCGTGCCCGCGAAGGGCCCCGCCAGGGCTCGCTCGAAGGCGCGCATCGTCTCCTCGATCGGGATCTCGATGAGGTCCGCGCCGAGGTTCCGCGCGATCGCCTGCGCGTCCGCGTGCGTGCCCGGGCTCGAGTAGGGAGAGGGCATGACGACGCAGTGCAGCCGGTCCGGCCCGACCGCGTCCGCGGCGATCTGGGCGACCAGCGCCGAGTCGATGCCACCGGAGAGGCCCAGCACGGCGGCCTCGAAGCCGTTCTTGGCGACGTAGTCACGCACGCCGAGGACCAGCGCGTCGTAGACCTCGGGCTCCTCGCCCAGGCGCTCGGCGATCCGGGGCTCGAGGTGGCCGTGGGGATTGGAGCCGGTGTGGATGTGGGTGGCGACGGACACCCCGCCGCGGCCCTCCTCGGGGGCCGCCGGGAGCAACAGGTCGCTGACCAGCAGCTCGCGCTCGAACTGCGCCGCGCGGGCCAGGGTCTCGCCGGTGGGGGAGACGATCGCGCTCTGGCCGTCGAAGACGAGCTCGTCCTGGCCGCCGACGGCGTTGCAGAGGGCGACCACTGCGCCGGTGGCCAGCGCGCGGTCGGCGATCATCTGCTCGCGCGGTCGGCCCTTGCCCCGGTGGTAGGGGGAGGCCGAGGAGTTGACGATCAGCCGGGCTCCGCCCGCCGCCTCGTCGGCCTCGGGTGCGCCCGGGACCCATATGTCCTCGCAGATCGTGAGCCCGACCAGAACGCCGTCGACCTCGATCACCTCGGGGCGATCGCCCGGCTCGAAGTGGCGGTGCTCGTCGAAGACGCCGTAGTTCGGCAGATGCATCTTGCGGTAGACGGCGGCGACCTCGCCGTCGGCCAGCACCGCGAGCGAGTTGTAGGCGGGGGGAGGGATCGGATCGATGACGGGGTCGTGGGGCTTGGGCCGCGCCACCTGCTCCGGGAAGCCGACGAGCGCGACGATCTCGCTGACGTCCGCCGCGATCGACTGCAGCGACTCGTAGGAAGCGGCGAGGAAGTCCTTCCGCAGCAGCAGGTCCTCGGGGGGGTAGCCCGAGACGCAGAGCTCCGGGAGCACCACGAGCTGCGCCCCCGCCTCGCGGGCGGCGGCGATCGACTCCGTGACCAGGCTCGCGTTGCCCTCGATGTCGCCGACGGTCGGGTCGATCTGGGCCAGGGCGAGGCGCAGGTGAGCGGCTTCGGCCATGTGCCGAAGTATGGCCGCGGCGGGGGCTACCCTGCGACCCCGTGTTCCGCAGGCAGGAGAAACCCCGCCGCCGCGGCGTCGAGGCGATGGAGGCACATGTCGAGGAGCTCTGCGCCGCGCACGGGATCGGGCTCGCCGGCAGCTCCGCGCGCGGCCGCGCGATCCGCTGGCGCGGGGGGCGCCTGGAGATCGCGATCCCGCCGATCAGGGGCCAGGTCTCCTACTTCATCGCGCTCCACGAGATCGGCCACCTCGTCGGCCGCGGGCGCTCGGCGCCCCGGCTGGAGGCCGAGGCGAACGCCTGGATCTGGGCCCTGGAGAACAGCGCCTTCGAGCCGACCGACGCGACCCTGCGCTCGATCTCCAAGCGCCTCGACGGCTACCTGCGCTGGGCGCAGAACCGCCAGCACCGCCGGGTGCCGCCACGGATCCCGCCGCGAGAGCACGCCTTCTGGTCGCTGCTCACCCTCGGCCGCGGGCGCCAGGCGGCCTGAGGCCCGCCGGCGCTCAGCAGCTGCGGCGGCGTGGGTCCAGCCGCTTGTCCACCTGCGCGCCCTCGTACCGGTTGTCGCCCGAGCCGCAGCTGATCTTGCGATCGCGCGCGCCGTCGCGGGCGTTGATTCGGTCGATCCCCCTCTTGCCGTTCATGGCGTCGGGCCCCTTCTTGCCGACCAGGCGGTCGTTGCCTCCGCCTCCGGAGAGCACGTCCGCCTGCGGACCGCCGAAGAGGCCGTCGGAGTGCGGGCCGCCGAGCAGCCGGTCTTCGCCGCGCCCGCCCGAGAGGTGGTCGAAGTTGAGTCCGCCATCGAGGAAATCCCGGCCGCGCAGGCCGAAGAGGCGATCGTTGCCCCCTCCGCCGACGAGCGTGTCGTCCGACCCGTCTCCGAAGAACGTGTCCGGGCCGCCGCCTCCGAGCACCTGCTCGATGTCCCCGCGAACCGTGTCGCGGCGGCTCGCCGTCTGGTCAAGGGGGCCGCCGTCGTCGTCCTCGCCCGATCCGATGGTCACGATGAGGGCCTCGGTCCGCCCGGTGTAGGAGAGGACGTCGGCGCCCGAGCCGCCGCGCAGGTCGTCAGCGCCGGGGCCGCCGTCCAGGATGTCGTTGCCCGAGTCGCCGTCGAGGGCGTCCGCCGCACCCGAGCCGAACAGCCGGTCGTTGCCCGTCCCGCCGTTGAGGTCGGCTTCGACCGTCACCGGGATCGTCGCCGGGTCGAGGCCGGCCTGGTCGGAGCCGCCGCCCGCGTTGACGGTGATCGAGCCGATTCCCGTCGCCGGGCAACTCGCCGTCTCGGGATCGAGGGCGGTGCAGGGGCCGTTCGGGTCGATGCCCGCGGCGTCGTGCACCCGGTAGACCGCGGCTCCGCCGTCGAAGCTGATCGCGAAGTCGTTCCGCTCGCTGCCGGAGGAGCTGACATTGAGGCGCGAGCCGCCCGAGACCGTCACCGCGGAGGCGAACGCGTCCGGGGCGGCCGCCATGTACACGGCCACCGCGCAACAGATGATCGTGAGGGCCCTCGCCCGCATGTCCCTGATCGTTCCCGCCATCACGACCCTCAACACACCCGCGGCGCGAACGGACCGGCTAGGCCTGCGGGCGCCTCTTGGGCGAGGTGCCGATGTTGGCGACGATCAGGGCGACGACGCTGACCATGTAGATCTGGCCGATCAGGGCCTCCGTGATCGCGAGGGAGCGGCCGAGGTTCGTCCCGGCGACCAGGTCCCCGTAGCCGGTCGTGGTGATCGTGGCGTAGCTGAAGTAGAGGAAGTTCGACGTGTTCCCGACCCCGTGCGCGAAGAAGGGCTCGCCCGACAGCGTCTCGATCACGCCGAACGCGGAGCCGTAGAAGAGCCCGATCAGCAGATAGATGCAGAGCACCCCGAACATCATCTGGATCGAGATGAGGCGCTCGCTGCGGAACTGCTCGATCATGCCGCCGACGATCACGGGCGGCGCGAGCGCCACCAGCAGCAGGGTGACCAGGCGCGCGGAGTCTCCTTCCAGCGCCTCGGTGCCCAGGATCGCCGTGACCGAGCCGGCGACGAGCACGGCGCAGGCGCCGATCGTGAGCCTGATGACCCAGCCCGCCGCCCGTGAGGTGATCACGGCGGCGATCAGGGTCCCGGCCTGAAGCACGACGGCCAAGAGCCGCGCCCAGTCGCTGTCGCCCGCGGCGAGCTGAAAGGCCAGGGAGGCGAGGATCAGCACCAGGAGGACGCCGTACTGGTGGTGCACCGGGCGCGGGGGGCGCTGCGGGCGCTGAGCGGCCATCGCCTCCATTGTCACCGGCCCTCAGGACGGCCCGAGCGCCGTGTGGGCGTGTAGCGTCCGCCCGACTGAACGCGATGGAAGCCGCCGAGCGCCGACTCATCATCACGGCCGACGATTTCGGCTACTGGCCCTCCTACAACGAGGGGATCCTCGCGGCGATCGAGGCCGGCGCGCTCGACAGCGTCAGCGCGATGGTCGACCGCGAGTACTGCGACCCCGAACCGCTGCTGGCGAGCGGGGTCGAGGTTGGGCTACACATCGAGTTCGAGGCACGCTGGGGGGCCCGCAGCGGGGCTCCGGCGCGCACTTCGCTGCGCGTGCAGATAGAGCGCTTCGCCGACCTCTTCGGGCGCTGGCCGACCTTTCTCAACGGCCACAAGCACTGCCACGCGCGGCCGGAGCTGGCGGAGCCGGTGCTGACGGCCGCGCAGCAGATGGGCGTGCCCGTCCGCTCCGTGAACCCGGACCACCGCCAGTGGCTGCGCGAGCGCGGCATCGCCACCAATGACCTGCTGCTGGGCCGTGAGCGCAGCAACGAGCCCGCCGACCCGCCGGAGCTGCGCGAGCTTCCACCCGGGGTGACGGAGTGGTTCACGCACCCCGGCTACCCGGACTCCGAGTCGGGCTCCAGCTACGACGTCGCCCGCCGCGAGGACCTCGACTCGGTGCTGCGCCACCGCGTGCGCGAGCGCTTCGACACGCCGGTCTGGGGGACGGAGGTGCGGCGCAGCACCCACGCCGAGGCGTTCGCGGCCGGCTGAACCGCGCCGGCCGCCCGGGAGCTACTCCGAGGCCGCCTCGGGGCGGCCCGCGGTCCGGCTCGAGCCGTTCGCCTGGGCCGAGACCTCGTCGCGGCCCGAACCGGGGATGAAGCGGCGCAGCCTGCCCTGGCCGCCGCCGGCGGCCTCGATCAGCTCGTCGATGGAGACCTCGATCTCGTGCGCGAGGTCGTCGAGGTCGTCCATGGCGTCGTAGTCGCCGATCAGGCCGAAGTTCACCTGGCCGTCGTAGGACATGATCCCGACGCAGACCGCCTGCCGCTTGGCGAGCGGGACCATCGGGAAGACGCGCTCCATCCGGCGGCCCATCAGGTAGAGGGGGAACTGCGGCCCGGGGACGTTGGTCACGACGAGGTTGAAGAAGCGCTGGTGCGACTGCAGGCGCGCCGCCTGGCCGGCGATCGTCGGCGGTGCGAAGTCGGTCAGCTGCGTCATCAGGGTGGCGCCCATCGCCTGCTTCGACTCCTTCAGGTCGCCCATGGTCTCGCTGACGGTGCGCAGGCGCTGCACGGGGTCCTCGCACCAGACCGGGAGGCGGGCCATCATCGAGGAGACGCGGTTGCCGAGGGCGCCGCGCTCGTCCTCGGTGCGGACGCTGACGGGGACCATCGCGCGGATCTCGAGGCCGGCCGTCGAGTGACCGTGCGAACGCAGGTAGCGCCCGAGGGCGCCCGCGACCGTCGCGAGGATCACGTCGTTGACCGTGCCGCCGAGCTCGTCCTTGATCAGCTTCAGGTCGGCGAGACCGGCCCGGACCCAGGCGAAGCGGCGGTGCGGGCCGATCTCGACATTGAAGGGGGTCTCGGGCGCACCCCAGCCCGACCAGGCGAAGGTACCGGCAGCGACTGCCTGCTCCAGCGCGTGCTCGGCGGCGCGCCGGGGCCCTCTCAGGAGGCGTCGGAAGCTGCGGGCGACCTCCTGCGGGCTGACCGCGCGCTCGACCAGCGCCTCGCCGAGGAGCTCGGTGTCGGTCGGCTCCGGATCGGGGATCCACTGTTCGGGCGGCGCCGAGGGCGCGCCGGCCGGCTCGGGGTCCATGTCGAAGAGGACGGTGGTGATGTCGACGCCGGAGACGCCGTCGACCATCGCGTGGTGGGTCTTGCCCACGATGGCGAAGCGGCCGCCCTCCAGCCCCTCGATGAGCCAGAGCTCCCAGAGGGGCTTCGTGCGGTCGAGGCGCTGGGAGAAGATGCGCGCGGCGAGATTGCGCAGCTGCTCCTCGCTGCCGGGCGCCGGCAGCGAGGTGTGGCGCACGTGATAGGCGAGGTTCAGGTGCGGGTCGTCCACCCAGACCGGCCGGCCCTGGCCGAAGGGGATGAAGCGCACCTTCTGGCGGAAGCGCGGCACCAGGTGCAGGCGCGATTCGATGTGCTCGCGGAACTCGACATAGGGGGGCGCCGGCCCCTCGAAGAGGGTGGTCGAGGCGACGTGCATGTGCGCGCCGTCCTGCTCCAGGTGGAGGAAGGACGAATCCAGCCCTGTCAGCCGTTCGTGCACGGTTTCGATCATCTCATACGCCTGTGAGGGCGATCACACTGCTGAGTATGAGTGATCGCTAACGTTCTCCTGCTAATCAAGAGACCAATCTGCCGAGTCGCCCTGACGGACATCGGGCGAGCGGGGGACCCAACAGCCGGCGCGTTCCGCCGGCCGGGGCGAATGGGGCGGTGTTCCGTCCCTAGCGGTACTGGCTCATCGGAGCCGCCGCGAGCCCGTCAGCTAACCCCGTAGGCGGTTGAAAGGCAGGTGTATCGCTTTGCGTCGCTTCCACTGGAGGCGTAAGCGGGCCGCGCTCGTTCTGCTGCCCGTGATGTTGATGATGATCACGACCGGGATCGCCGCCGCGGCGACCGGCACCGTCCCGGCTCCGGTCACGGAGCCCGGCACGGAGGCCACGACGAGCGGCGCCCGGGCCGAGTCGGAGGTCATGCTCCGCGTCGCGCGGCACGCGATGGCCGGCGACAAGGTCAAGATCGGTGGTCGCGTCCGGCCCGGCGGTCCCCGCTGGGTCACGATCGCGGTGGGCGGCACCAAGGTCAAGACCGTCCGTACCAGCAAGGACGGAAGCTTCGGTGTGCGCTGGGACGCGCCGGGCTCCGGCATCTACGCGGCCACGGCGACCGCGCGGGGCACCGATCGTGCCAAGCGCGCTCGTTCGCGGGCCCAGCAGGTCAACGTCTACCGCCCCGCGGAGGCCTCGTACTATGGCCCCGGCCTGTACGGCAACGGCACGGCGTGCGGCCAGACGCTCACGCCCGCCACGGTCGGCGTCGCCCACAAGACGCTCCCCTGCGGTACGAAGGTCACCCTTCGCCACCGCGCGCGCACCGTCACGGTCCGCGTGATCGATCGCGGCCCGTACGCCGGCAACCGCGAGTACGACCTGACCGCCGCCGTCAGGGCGAAGCTCGGGTTCGGCACCACCGGCACGGTCCTGACGACCCGCTAGCGGTCCTCGCGCTCGGCCTCAGGCGAGGCCGAGATCGAGCCTGAGCGGCTCGGCGGGGTCGCCCTCGGCAGCGCCGGGGGCGGCCCCGCCGCCGCCCTGCTCGTCATCCGGCGCCAGGCCGGCGACCCCGACGCCGATCAGGCGGACCGGGGCGTCGAGCTCGAAGCGCTCGAGCAGCTCGCGCGCGACGGCGGCGACCGTCCGCCCGTCGCGGGTGGGGGAGGGCAGCGTCCGCGAGCGGGTGAAGGTCCTGAACGGCCGCAGGCGGATCTTCATCGTCACGGTGCGGCCGCTGTAGCCAGCCTTGGCGAGCCCTTCGCAGACCGACCCCGCGAGGCGGTCGAGCGTGGACGCCAGCTCGGCCTTGTCGGCTACGTCCTCGGCGAACGTGGTCTCGCGGCTCTCCGACTTCGGCCTGCGCTCGGTCTCGAGCGGCCTTGGGTCGATCCCGTTCGCCCGGTCGTGGACCAGGGCTCCGAGGGAGGGCCCGAGCGCCGCGTCCAGCGCGCCGCGGTCCGCGCGCGCCAGCTCGGCGACGGTCCCGATCCCCATGCGCGAGAGCCGCTCGGCCGTCTTCGGACCGACGCCGGGGATCAGCTTCGCCGGACGGTCGCCGACCCGGTCGAGCATCTGGCCGGTCGCGAGCAGGCAGAGCCCGTCGGGCTTGTCGAGGTCCGAGGCGATCTTCGCCAGCAGCTTGTTCTCGGCGAGGCCGACCGAGCAGACGAGCCCGGTCTTGTCGCGGATCTCCACCTTCAGCTGGCGCGCCCGCGATTTCGGTACCGCCGAGTCCGACAGGTCGAGGTAGGCCTCGTCTATGCCGACGATCTCGACCCGCTCGCTGTATCCACGGAGGATCGACATCACCTCGCGCGAGATCTCGAGGTACGACTCGCGGTCGCTGGGGATCTGGATCAGGTCCGGGCAGCGGCGGTGGGCGATCGTCAGGGGCAGCGCCGAGTGGACCCCGTAGGAGCGCGCCTCGTACGAGGCGGTCATGACCACGCCCCGAGCCCGGTTCTCGCTCCCGGTCGCGACGATCACCGGCTTGCCGCGCAGCTCCGGCCGGCGCAGCAGCTCGACCGCCACGTAGAAGGCATCCATGTCGACATGCGCGTAGACACGGGCTCCGTCTCTGGTCGACGTCACGGTTTCCAGCCTACGTGCCGGCCCCACCGGAAGCGGCAGACGCGGGCGGTGATGCGCCCGCGCACGCCCTCAACCCGCTCAGCGCTCCGCCGGCGGCTACCGAATCACTGACTTGTCCATGCCGGCATGGGCGATCACCTGCGCGCTGAATGAGGCTGGTCACCGCTGGCGACGGCGCTCGCTATCTTGGCCACGGTGACCAGCTCTGAGGCCAAGAACCTCGAGGCGATCTCCAAGGCGATCGACCAGCACAACGGCAACTGCCCCTTTCCGGCCGCCGAGGTGCGGATGAACCCCTTCGAGGCCGAACGCCTCGGCTGGGATCACATCCGGGGGCTGCCGGTCGTCCCCGACTCGGAGATCTCCACCGGCCGCTTCCGCATCGTCTGCTCGCGCGACATCGAGGGGGAGGGCATCGAGGAGGCCGAGGCCCTCGGCATCCCGATCGAGGTCGCGGTCCCGAGCGGCGCGCCGGCGAAGCCTCCGGCGTAGCGCGGGCCGGCCGTCTCAGGGCTAGTTGAGGGCGGCGGCGAGGCGTCGGCGGTGCTCCGACGCCAGGGGGTGGGCGGGGCCGAGCTCGGTGAAGATCGCGACCATGATGCGGCGCAGCTTGTCGCGCGCCTCGTCGTCATCGGTTTCGGCGAGAGCCGCCTGGAGCTGCTCGAGCGCCGACGCCGGATCGTCCCCATCCCACGCGGCGAAGGCCGCCGCGAGGGTCCCGTCCTGACCCCCTTCGGCGCCCGTCCTCTCCAGCTCCAGCTCCGCCCGCGCCGTCAGCCCATCGGCCACGAAGTCCAGCGCCCCGATCGGCTCGAGGACCTCGAGCGCCTCGGAGGCGTCCTCCCGCCGCAGCAGGATCCGCGCCAGGGCGATCGCCGCGGGGGCTTGGCGCGGGTCGAGCTCCAGCGCCCTGCGGAGCGAGTCCTCGTCGCCGGCTGCGGCGAGCTGCTCGGCCTCGGACGGGACGAGGCCGTCGAGGAAGCGCTCGATCTCGGCCGGCGGCTGCGCCCCCACGAACTCGGCGACGACCTCGCCGTCGCGAAAGGCCTTGACCGCGGGAATGCCCTGGATGCCGAACTGGGCGGCGAGGGACTGGTTGGAGTCGACGTCGATCTTGGCCAGCTCGACGTCGCCCTCTCGGTCCTGGACGGCCTGCTCGAGGGCCGGGCCCAGCGTCCGGCATGGACCGCACCACTCGGCCCAGAAGTCGACGACCACCGGGACCTCGCGCGAGCGCTCGACGACCTGGGACTGGAAATCCTG
>DASSYK010000127.1:0-9260 GCA_035703345.1 Solirubrobacterales bacterium | reverse complement strand
CGACCGCGATGACACGATCAAGATCGCCACAGGCGGCCCCTTCGGCCCGGTCGGCACGGCCAACACCCTGATCGGGGGCCGCGGCGTGGACGTCCTGATGGGCGGCAACGGACCCGACCGGCTGAAGGGCAACAACGGCCGAGACTCGCTGCGTGGGCGCCGAGGCGCCGACGTGTACAAGGGTGGGCGAGGCTCCGACGTCCTGCAGACCCTGGACGGCAGGGCAGACGCCTCGATCAGCTGCGGGCCGGGCGCGCGCGATCAGATTCGCGCAGACAAGGTCGACCCGCCCGCGAAGAACTGCGAGCTGGGCAAGCACGCGAAGCGGTCGAAGAGGAAATAGCCCCCGGCGCGGGGCGTGGATCACCGGGGCCACGAGGGCACCGGTGAGGGAAGTGAATGGCCCGGTCCGCGAGCCGGGCCCGGCGCCGGGTAGCCTTGCCCCGCATGCCGGATCTGAAGGGACTGATCCTCTCCGGGGGCGCGGGCACGCGCCTGCGGCCGATCACCCACACCTCTGCCAAGCAGCTGGTGCCGGTCGCCAACAAGCCCGTGCTCTTCTACGGGATCGAGGCGCTGGTCGACGCCGGGATCACCGAGATCGGGATCATCATCGCCCCCGAGACCGGCGACGAGATCCGAGAGGCGGCCGGTGACGGCTCCGAGTTCGGGGCGCGCATCACGTACATCGAGCAGGACGCTCCTCGCGGGCTCGCCCACGCGCTGCTGACCGCGGAGGAGTTCATCGGCGAGAGCGCCTTCGTCATGTACCTCGGCGACAACCTTCTGCGCGACGGGATCGAGGACCTGGTGGAGGCCTTCCGCTCCTCGCGCCCCGAGGCGCTCATCCTGCTGACGCCCGTCGCCGACCCGTCGTCCTATGGGGTCGCCGAGCTCGACGGGGAGCGCGTGGTCCGCCTGGTCGAGAAGCCGGAGGACCCGCCCAGCGACCTGGCGCTTGTCGGCGTCTACATGTTCGGCCCCGAGATCTTCGGCGCCGCCAGGACCATCGAGCCGTCCTGGCGCGACGAGCTGGAGATCACGGACGCGATCCAGGCGCTGATCGACGACGGCCGGCGCGTCGAGCCCCACATCGTCAAGGGCTGGTGGAAGGACACCGGCAGGCTCGAGGACATGCTGGAGGCGAACAGGCTGGTGCTCGAGGACCTCGAGACGAGGGTCGAGGGCGAGCTGGTGGACTTGGAGATCGAGGGCCGCGTCGTGGTCGAGGCCGGCGCGCGGCTCGAGCGCTCGCGCGTGCGCGGACCGGTGGTGATCGGCGCCGACACGCGGATCACCGACTCATTCGTGGGCCCGTACACGTCGATCGCGCGCGACGTGGAGATCATCGGCTCGGAGGTCGAGCACTCGATCGTGCTGGCCGGATCGGTAATCCGCGACCTGCCGGCCCGCATGGAGGCGAGCCTGCTGGGCAAGGACGTCACCCTGACTCGCAGCCTCGGGGTTCCGAAGACCATGCGGTTCCTGGTGGGCGACAACGCCGACATCTCGATCCCGTGAGGCCGCGGCCGTGAAGGTGCTCGTGACAGGAGCGGGCGGCATGTTGGGCTCGGACGTCGTCGCGGTGGCGCGCGCCCAGGGCCACGAGGTGGCGGCCTTCGACCGCGACCACCTCGACGTCACCGACCCCGCGCGGGTGGAGCGCACGATCGCGCGGGAGCGCCCCGGCGCCGTGATCAACTGCGCGGCCTGGACGAACGTGGACGGCGCCGAGGAGGACGAGCGTGGGGCCGAGCTGGTGAACGGCGAGGGCGCTCACTTCGTCGCGGACGCCGCGGCCAAGGTCGACGCCAAGGTCCTCTACGTCTCGACCGACTACGTGTTCAACGGCGAGAAGCGGGGCCCGTACACCGAGAACGACGACCCCGACCCGATCAACGCCTACGGCCGCTCCAAGCTGGCCGGCGAGCGCGCGACCGCACTGGCCGCCAAGCGCAGCTTCATCGTGCGCACCTCCTGGCTCTTCGGGATCCACGGCGGCAACTTCGTCGAGACGATGCTGCGCCTCGCCCAGGGCGGCGGCCCCGTCGTGGTGGTCCACGACCAGATCGGCTGCCCCACCTACACGGGCCACCTCGCCTCCGGCCTCGTCCGCCTGATCGACACCGACGCCTACGGCATCCACCACATGGCGGGCGGCGGGAGCTGTTCCTGGTACGAATTCGCGATGGAGATCTTCCGCCAGGCCGAGGTGGTCACCCGGGTCATGGCCTCGACCAGCGACATGATGGATCGGCCCGCGAAGAGGCCTGCGCACTCGGTGCTCGCCAGCGGCCGCCTGGATCCGATCACCCTGCCCGAGTGGCAGCGCGGCCTGGCCGACTACCTCGCCCGCCGCGAGCAGCCCGAGCCCGAGGAGCAGCCGAGGCGCCGCTCCAGCGCCACCCGCCGCCAGCCGGTCCTCGATCACTGGGAGCGCCCGGAAGAACCGCACGCCGATGGCGAAGTCTTCGACCAGGACGCGGATACGGGCGACCGATGAAGCTCCTCGTCGCCGGCGGCGCCGGCTTCATCGGCTCGAACTACGTCCGCCACCGCCTCGCCGCCCATCCGGAGGACGAGGTGAGGGTGCTCGACAAGCTCACCTACGCGGGGCGCCGCGAGAACCTGGCCGGCCTGCCCTCCGACCGCCTCGAGCTGGTCGTCGGTGACATCGCCGACCGCGAGACGGCCGCGGCCGCGGCGGAGGGCTGCGGCGCGCTCGTCAACTTCGCCGCCGAGACCCATGTGGACCGCTCGATCGACTCGCCGGGCGAGTTCGTCAACACCCAGGTCTACGGGACCTACGTGCTGCTCGAGGCGGCGCGCGACGCGGGGATCCGCCTCCTCCAGGTCTCCACCGACGAGGTCTACGGCGACATCGGGGAGGGCTCCGCCGTGGAGACCTCGCGGCTCGATCCCTCCTCTCCCTACTCGGCCAGCAAGGCCGGCGGCGACCTGCTCGTCTCGGCCTTCGCCCGGACCTACGGGTCCGAGGCGCTGATCATCCGCGCCTCCAACAACTACGGGCCATACCAGTACCCCGAGAAGCTGATCCCGCTCTGCATCCTCAACGCGCTGGCGGGCGATCCGCTGCCGGTCTACGGCGACGGCATGCAGGTCCGCAACTGGCTCTACGTCGAGGACCACTGCCGGGCCGTGGACGCAGTGCTCGAGAGCGGCGAGTCCGGGCAGGTCTACAACGTCGGTGGGCCCGACGAGCTGGCCAACATCGACGTGGTCAAGCGCATCCTCGAGCTCACCGGGCGCGACGAGTCGCTGATCGAGCACATCACCGATCGGCCTGGCCACGACCGCCGCTACTCGCTCTCCTCGCAGAAGCTGATCGAGCTGGGCTGGAAGGCCGAGGTCGGCTTCGACGAGGGCATCGAGCGCACGGTCGCCTGGTACCGCGCCAACGAGGACTGGTGGCAGCCGATCCGCTCGGGCGAGTACCGCGCCTACTACGAGCGCCAGTACGGGAAGCGCCTCGGCTGATGGCCTTCCGGCGCATGGAGACCGGGATCCCCGACCTGGTCCTGATCGAGCCCGACGTGCACGGGGACGAGCGCGGCTTCTTCGTCGAGACCTTCCGCGAGAGCGAGCTCCCCGGCCTGGGCATCGACGCGCACTTCGTCCAGGACAACCACAGCCGCTCGGGCGCCCGCGTCGTGCGCGGCATCCACATGCAGCGTGGCCAGGCGAAGCTCGTGCGCTGCCCCGTCGGACGCGTCTGGGACGTGGCGGTCGACCTGCGCCCCGACTCCCCCACCTACAGGCAGTGGGAGGGCTACGAGCTCGACGACGTCGCCCACCGCCAGCTCTTCATCCCGGACGGGTTCGGCCACGGCTTCTGCGTCCTCAGCGACTCGGCGGATGTCCTCTACCGCGTCTCCAGCTACTACGACCCCTCGAAGGAGACGGGGATCGCCTGGGACGACCCCGAGATCGGGATCGAATGGCCGATCTCCGACCCGGTGCTCTCGGAGCGCGACCGCGGCGCCCCCCGGCTCGCCGAGGCCGCCGACGCGCTCAGAGCCGGGTGATCCCGAACCGCTCCGAGGCACCCCTGCCTTAGCTCGGCGGTCCGCGCTCCTCGGTAAGGTCGGTAGGTTCGCCATGAGTCCGCGCGCAACCGCAAAGTCACCCCTGGAGCCCTTCTCACCGCCCGTCAGGAAGTGGTTCGAGAGCTCCTTCGAGGCCCCCACTCCCGCCCAGTCGGCGGGCTGGCCGGCGATCTCGACGGGCAAGCACACGCTGATCTGCGCCCCGACGGGCTCGGGGAAGACGCTTTCGGCGTTCCTGTGGGGAATCGACAGCCTCGCCCGCGAGCCCGAGCGGCTCGGCACCGGGGTGCGGATCGTCTACATCTCCCCGCTCAAGGCCCTGAGCTACGACATCGAGCGCAACCTGCGCGCGCCGCTCGCGGGCATCGGCGCCCCGATCTCGGTCGCCCTGCGCACAGGCGACACGCCTCAATCCGAGCGCCGCGCGATGCGAAAGACGCCTCCGGACATCCTCATCACCACCCCCGAGTCGCTCTACCTGATGATCAGCTCGGGGGCCCGCGAGATCCTCACGAACGTCGAGGCGGTGATCATCGACGAGATCCACGCGGTCGCCCCGTCGAAGCGCGGGTCGCACCTGGCGCTGACGCTGGAGCGGCTCGACCACCTGGTCCGATATGGCCTCCCGCCGGAAGAGCGCGGCGGCGACGCTCCACGTCGGGAGGGCGCGCAGCGAATCGGGTTGTCCGCGACCCAGCGCCCGCTCGAGCGGATCGGGAAGTTCCTGGTCGGCTCCTCCCGCGAGTGCGAGATCGTGGACGCGTCCAAGCCGAAGGACCTGGACCTCGAGATCGTCGTCCCGGTCGAGGACATGGCCGAGCCGGCATCCACCGCCGGCTCCTCGGCTTCGCCTGCGGGGCCGGCGGGTCGCAACGCCAACGGGAGGGCTGCTGAGGCTCTGCCCGCCGGGCTCGAACGGGCTTCGACCGAGCGGATAGACCCCGGCCCGATCGAGGCCTCGCTCGATCCGCAGGTGAACAGCCGCTCGATCTGGCCGGCCATCTACCCGCGCCTGCTGGAGCTGGTGCAGGAGCACACCTCGACGATCGTGTTCGTCAACAACCGCCGCGGCGCCGAACGGATCGCGAAACGCCTGAACGAGATGGCGAACGCGCAGCCCGAGCAGGAGCTGCCCGCGACCGAGCACGGCGGCAACGACGAGCCGCCCGAGGGCACGAAGCAGCCCGGCGAGGAGGGTTACGTGGAGATCGCCCGGGCGCACCACGGCTCGCTCAGCCACGAGGAGCGCTCCCTGGTCGAGGAGCTGCTCAAGTCCGGGCGGCTCCCGTGCCTGGTCGCCACCTCCTCGCTCGAGCTCGGCATCGACATGGGCGCGATCGACCTCGTGGTCCAGATCGAGTCGCCGAAATCGGTCACACGCGGCCTTCAGCGGGTCGGCCGCGCGGGCCACTCGCTCGGCGAGGTCTCGAAGGGCAGGATCTTCCCGAAGTTCCGCGCCGACCTGCTCGAGTGCGCCGTGGTCGCCCGGCGGATGCGCAGCGGCGAGATCGAGGAGACGGTCATCCCACAGAACCCGCTCGACGTGCTCGCCCAGCACCTCGTCTCGATGGCGGCGCTCGACGAGTGGGAGATCGACGAGGTCGAGTCGCTGGTGCGCTCGGTGCAGCCGTTCAGCGAGCTCTCGCGCGAGCAGCTCGAGAACGTCCTCGACATGCTCGACGGGCGCTACCCCTCCGAGCGCTTCGCGGAGCTGAAGCCGCGGATCGTCTGGGACCGCGCCAAGGGCACGATGCGCGGCAGGCCGGGCGCGCGCCAGCTCGCGATCGCCAACGCCGGGACGATCCCCGACCGCGGCCTCTACGGCGTCCACCTGCCGGACGGCCGCCGCGTCGGCGAGCTCGACGAGGAGATGGTCTACGAGGCGCGGCCGGGCCAGACCTTCCTGCTCGGCGCCACGACCTGGCGGATCGAGGACATCACCCGAGACCGGGTGATCGTCACCCCGGCGCCCGGCGTCCCCGGCGCCGTCCCCTTCTGGCGCGGCGACGGGATCGGCCGCCCCTCCGACCTCGGCCGCGCGATCGGCGCGTTCGCCCGCGAGGCGGTCAACGCCGACTCGAAGCAGCTCGCCACGGAGAACGACCTCGACGAGCTGGCCGCCCAGAACCTCGTCGCCTACCTGCAGGAGCAGCAGGCCGCGACCCGCGTGGTGCCCTCCGACGAGAACATCGTCGTCGAGCGCTTCCGTGACGAGATCGGCGACTGGCGCCTCTGCGTCCTCTCCCCGTATGGGGGCCGGGTCCACGCAGCCTGGGGCCTCGCGCTCTCGGCCAAGATCCGTGACGAGCGGGAGCTGGAGGCCGACGCGATCTGGTCGGACGACGGGATCGTCGTGCACCTGCCCGACGCCGACGAGCCGCCGTCCGCGGACCTCGTCCTGCTCGAGCCCGACGAGATCGAGGACCTGGTCGTGCGCGAGCTGTCCGGGTCGGCCCTGTTCGGCGCGCGCTTCCGCGAGAACGCCGCGCGGTCGCTGCTGATCCCGCGCGCCTGGCCGGGCAAGCGCACGCCGCTGTGGCAGCAGCGGCTGAAGTCGCAGAGCCTGCTCGAAGTCGCGCGCGACTTCCCGCGCTTCCCGGTGATCCTCGAGACCTACCGCGAGGTCCTCCGCGACGTGCTCGACCTGCCGGCGCTGCGCGAGCTGCTCGGGGACCTGCACTCGCGCCGGCTGACGCTCGTCGAGGTCGAGACCTCCACCGCCTCGCCGTTCGCGTCCTCGTTGCTGTTCGACTACGTCGCGACCTACATGTACGAGGGCGACACGCCCAATGCGGAGCGCCGCGCGGCTGCCCTCGCCCTCGACCGCGACCTGCTGCGCGAGCTGCTCGGCCAGGAGGAGCTGCGGGAGCTGATCGACCCGGAGGCGCTGGCGGAGGTCGAGGACTCGCTGCAGCAGCGGGCTGAGGTCGCTCTCGCCAAGGACCGCGACGCGCTGCAGACGATCCTGCGCCGCGTCGGCGATCTCACCGCCGGAGAGGCCGCGCAGCGGGTGGCCGAGGGCTACTCGGCGGAGTCGATGCTGGAGAAGCTCGTTACCGAGCGCCGCGCCGCCAAGGTCCGCGTGGCCGGCGAGGAGCGCTACATCGCGGCCGAGGACGCCGGGCTGTACCGCGACGCGCTCGGGGTCCCGCCCCCCGCGGGCCTGCCCGAGAGCTTCCTGGCGCCGGTCTCCGACGCGATGCTCTCCCTCACCCGCCGCTACGCGGCCACCCACGGGCCGTTCCCCACGGGTCAGCTCGCAGCCCGCTACAAGGTGGACCCCTCCCCGGCGCTGCGCGAGCTGGAGGCGAGCGGCGACGTGGTCCGCGGCGAGCTGCTGCCGGGTGGAACCGAGCGCGAGTGGTGCGATGCCGACGTGCTGCGGCGCATCCGCCGGGCCAGCCTCGCGCGCCTGCGCAAGGAGGTCGAGGCCGCCGACCGCTCGGAGCTGGCCCGCTTCCTGCCCAGCTGGCAGAACGTCGACGCCCACCGGCCGCAGGGCGCGGGAGCGGACCGCCTGCGCGACGCCCTCGTGCCGCTCCAGGGGGTGGCCCTGACGCCGAAGACCTGGGAGCGCGACGTGCTCCCCCGCAGGCTCGGCGGCTACAGCCCGAGCTGGCTCGACGAGCTCTGCACCAGCGGCGAGCTCGTCTGGGTAGGCGCCGGCGCCCTCGGGCGCAACGACGGCAAGATCGCGCTGTACTTCCGCGAGGACATCCGCCTGGCCGGGCCGCCGCCGGGCAACGCGAAGATCGAGCCGCCCGAGGGCGCGGCCCACGACGCGATCCGCGAGCGGCTGGCCCAGGGCCCCTGCTTCTGGCTCGACCTGCTCGACCTCGACGGCAGCGCCGAGGAGCTGCACGAGGCCCTCTGGGATCTCGCCTGGTCGGGCGAGGTGACCAACGACGCCTTCGCCCCGCTGCGCGCGCCGCGCCTCCGTGCGGCCCAGGGCTCACACCGCGGCGGGCGGCGCTTCGCCCGGCGGCGCGCCGCCGCGGCCGGCACCGTGCTCGGGCGCTGGTCGCTGACGGCGCCGCTCTTCGAGGGGGCTCCGTCCGCCGGCCCCCGGCTGCGTGCGCAGGCGGAGCTGATGCTGGAGCGGCACGGGATCGTCACCCGCGAGACCGCGATCGCCGAGGGCGTCCCAGGGGGCTTCGCCGCGATCTACGGCGAGCTCCAGAACCTCGAGCTGCTCGGGACGGCGCGCCGCGGCTACTTCGTCGAGGGGCTGGGCGGGGCGCAGTTCGCGCTGCCCGGGGCGGTCGAGCGCCTGCGCAGCATGCCGCGCAGCGACGAGCCCGAGCTGCTGATCCTCGCGGCCACGGACCCCGCTAACCCCTACGGGGCCACCCTGCCGTGGCCGAAGCTCGAGGGCACGCGGCGCCCCGCCCGCAGCGCGGGCGCCTACGTCGGCCTGCGCGACGGCGAGGCGATCATCTACGTCGAGCGCGGGGGCCGCGGGATCCTTCGGCTCGCCCCGCTGGAGGGCGAGGAGCTGGCCACGGTCCTGGCCTCGCTGGCCGAATCAGCGCGCGACGGGCAGATCGAGAAGCTCGCGGTGGAACGGCTCGACGGCGAACCGGTGATCGGGTCGGGGATGGAGGAGGCTCTGGTGGCGGCCGGCTTCAGACGCCAGCCGCGCCGACTCGTCGCCTGAGCACGGCGAGCAGCTGCGTCCCATGGCCGAGGGCGACACCATCCACCGCGCGGCGCGCAGCCTCGACGCGGCCCTCGTCGGATCGGCCGTGGGCGTGAGGACCCCCGGGCCGCGGCGGCCCGACGGCCGGGCCGCGGCGGAACTGGAGGGGCGCACCCTGGAATCCGCCGAGGCCCGCGGCAAGCACCTGCTGCTGCGCTTCGAGGGAGGCCTCGTCCTTCACAGCCACCTCGGCATGCGCGGGGCCTGGCACCTCTACAGGGCCGGCGAGCGCTGGCGCAAGCCGGCGCGCAGCGCCTGGATCGCCCTGTCCGGCAACGGTGCGGAGGCCGTCAACTTCAACGGCAGCTCGCTGCGGCTGGTGCGCGAGCGCGAGCTGGCGCGCGACCCCCGCATCGCCCGCCTCGGCCCGGACATCCTCGGCCCCGGCTTCACGGACGAGCAGGGCGCCGCCGCGATTCGCCGCGCCGACCCCCGGCGCGAGCTGGGCGACGCGCTGCTCGACCAGGCCCTGGTCGCGGGGATCGGGAACATCT
>DASSYK010000021.1:0-2488 GCA_035703345.1 Solirubrobacterales bacterium | reverse complement strand
ATGTGTTCGCTCAACTCGACCCGCAGCACCCGCTCGGGGATGAACGCGTCCGTCTCGGCGAGGTAGATCAGCTCTCCCAGCCATTCTGCGAGCAGCGAGGGCAGGTCCTGCGCGCTGACGCGGAGCTCGCGCTCGACCGGCTCGCCGGGACCCTCGGCGAGCAGCTCGCCGAGCGCGACCGTCGCCTCGTCGAACACGGCCTCGGCGCTCTCGCCGGAGAGCGACAGCTCCATCTCCGAGGTGTGCTCCAGCCAGCGGTACGTCATTCCGCCAGCATCCTGCGCGCGCGGATGGCGCGCTCGATCGCGGTCGCAGACAGCATCCCGATCTCCCCATCGTCGCAGAGCACCACGGCCCGGCCGTGGCGCTGGAAGCCGGAGGAGGCGAGCAGCTCCTCGATGCCGATGTCCTCGCCGACGAACAACGAGCGGTCGCGGTCCGCAAGCTCCCCGACGGTCGCCGTCTCGAGCCGCTCTCGCGGCAGCCCGTCGAGCTGCTCGATGCTCAGCAGGCCGACGGCGCGGCCGTCCGCGGTCACCGGGAAGGCGTGGTAGCCGAGCGAGGCGAAGGAGTCGCGCAGGGCGTCGGCGGCGCTGGTGCCGGCGTCGAGGGTGCGGGCCGGCACGGCCATCACGCGGCGCAGGCCGAGGCCGCGGAAGGTGGACTGCATGCGTACTCCAGCCTCCTCCGCCTGGCCCGCGAGGATCAGGAAGATCCCGATCAGCCCGAGCCAGAGCAGGCCCGGTGCGCCGCCGAAGGCGCCGATGAACCCGAGCGCGAGCAGCCCGTAGGCGAACCCGCGGCCGACCCTCGCGGCGGCGATCGTCGCGCGCTCGATGCTGCCGCTCCTGCGCCACATCAGCGCCCGCAGCACCCTGCCGCCGTCGAGCGGGAAGGCGGGCAACATGTTGAAGACGAGGATCATGACGTTGATCAGCACCTGGTAGGCGAGCAGCGCCGTCAGGGCGTCGGGGGCGGAGGCGGGCAGCGCGGCGACGACGAGCGCGAACGCCGCGGCGATGGCAACCGTCACCGCCGGCCCTGCGAGGGCGAAGCGCAGCTCGTGGTCGGGACGGTGCGCCGCGCCCTTCATCCTTGCGACCCCGCCCAGCAGCCAGAGCTGGATGCCCTCGACCTGCACCCCGTAGCGGCGGGCGACGACCGCGTGTCCGAGCTCGTGCAGGAGGATGCTCGCGAACAGCAGCAGCGCGCTCGCCAGGCCCAGGGCGTACGCCGCCGCTGGCTCGATGCCGGGGACCTCCTCCGGGTAGTACGCCTCCCCGAGCGACCACGTGATCAGGGCCACGATGATCAGCCAGAGGGGGTGGACGCTGATGGGGATGCCTGCCAGGCGGCCTACGCCGACGCCCTTGCCGAACATCGTCAGCGTCTCCCGTGGCCGGTTACGACCGGTGGAGCAGGCTCATCATCCGGCCCGCACCTTCCTCGGCTCCCCCGGGAGGACCGCTCAGCCACACGTTCGTCTTCTCGACGCTGCATTCGATCGGGGCGATGTCGGACATGGGCGCTCACTCGTCGCTGAGGCTCTCCGGTCAGGCTACGACCCCCGGCCGGCGGGTGCATCGGGGTTGCCTACGCAGTCGGCTCACGGCCGCATACCCAGGACAATCCCCGCATGCCCGCGATCGGCCTGCTCGGCGACGTGATGCTGGGCCGCTCCGTCGGGGACACCCTGCGGGACGAACCAGCGGCGGAGCTGTGGAGCGAGGAGCTGCGCTCGCTCTGCGCCTCCCTGGATCTGATGATCTGCAACCTCGAGTGCTGCGTCTCCGAGCGCGGGGAGCGCACCCGTCGCATCCCCGGCAAGCCGTTCTTCTTCCGCGCGCCTCCCGCGGCGGTTGCGGCGCTTCAGTCGATCCATGTACGCGCCGTCTCGCTCGCCAACAACCACGCTCTCGATTACGAGGAAGAGGCCCTTGCCGACACGCTCGGATTGCTGTCGGACGGCGGAGTCGCCGCGGCGGGGGCGGGGCGGGGCGCGGAGGCCGCGCGCCGTCCCGTCGTGGTCGAGGCGGGTGGAGTGCGGATCGGCCTCCTCTGCGTGTCGGACCATCCACATGAGTACGCGGCGGGCCCGGTGAGGTACGGGATCGCTCACGCCGACCTCGAGCGCGGGCTGCCGGACTGGCTCCTCGATCAGCTGGGGCGACTGCACGAGCGCTGCGAGCTCGCCATCGTCTTCGCGCACTGGGGTCCGAACATGAGCGCCGCGCCCTCGCCCTGGCAGCGCCGCGCCGCCGCCGCTTTCCAGGACGCCGGGGCGGACCTCGTCGCCGGGCACTCGGCCCACGTCTTCCACGGGATCGAATGGAAGGCAGGAGGACCGGTGCTCTTCGACCTCGGGGACGCCCTCGACGACTACCACGTCGACCCGGTGCTGCACAATGATCTCGGCGTGCTCGCCATCTGGCGGCCGGGCGCGGGAGACGACGAGCTCGAGCTGGTGGGGTTGAAGCTGGCGTACTGC
>DASSYK010000163.1:0-3743 GCA_035703345.1 Solirubrobacterales bacterium | reverse complement strand
TCGCGCGGCGCACCAGGCGCCGCACCTGCTCCGCCTCGGGCACGCGCAGGGCGGTGACAGCGGCGAAGTACGCCGCGCCGCCGGCGGCGAGCGCCACCCCGAGGGAGACGATCTGGGCGATCACCGAGCGTCCGAGCATGTCGTCGAGGCCGAGCCAGACGACGTAGGAGACGCCCGCGAGCAGGGCCGCGGCGGCTGTGATGCGGACGGCGGCATCGATGAAGCGGCCCAGCTCGATCCCGTGGAGGCGCCCGCGCAGGATCACGGCCTGCGCCGCGACGCTCGCCGCCGTCGCGACCGCGGTCGCCGCGACGATGCCGCCCACGCCGAACGGGCCGTAGAGCGCCAGGGCGACGATCGCGGTGATCACCAGGTTGGCGCCAGAGATCGCGGTCGGGACCCAGGGGCGCTGGAGGCTGAAGAAGGTGCGCGTCATCAGCAGGAAGAGCCCGTTGAAGGGCAGCGAGAAGGAGAACCAGAAGAGGGCCTGGGCGACGATCTCCGTCTGCGCCGCGTCGAACTCGCCCCGCTGGTAGATGAGCCGCGTCATCGGCTCCGACAGCACCAGGATCGCCGCGGCGGCGGGGACGAGCATCAACAGGATCTGGCGCATCCCGTTCGCCATCGTCGCGCGAAGCTGGTCGTACTCCTCGCGCGCCGCAAAGCGGGCCAGGGTCGGGAAGACGACCGTCGCGATCGCGACGGAGAAGATCCCCTGGGGGAGCATGTAGATCCGGAACGCCTTGTCGATCGCCGCCGGCGCCTGGTCGGAGACCAGCGTGCCGAAGAAGCTGTTGATGACGAGGTTGAAGTTGATCAGCCCGAGGCTGATCGTCACCGGGAGCATCAGGAGCAGTACGCGGCGGACCTCCGGCATCCGCCAGTCGAAGTCGAAGCTGAACCTGTATTCCGTGTTCCGCAGGTCCCAGGCCGGGATCGCGAGCTGGATCACCGTGCCGACCAGGACCCCGATCGCGTAGGCGTAGATGCGGTCGTCCTCGTCGAACTGCGGCGCCAGAGCGACGAGCACCGCGATGATCGCCACGTTCCAGAAGAAGGGCGAGATCGCGAACGCGGCGAAGCGGTCGTAGCTGTTGAGCACGCCGACCACCATCCCCGTCGCGCCCAGCATCACCAGGATCGGGAAGAGCAGCTGGGCCAGGGTGACCGTCAGGTCCTGGAGCTCGCCCTCGAAGCCCGGAGCGAAGATCGGGATGATCACCGGCGCCAGCAGCACGAACAGCGCCGTGATCGCGCCCAGCGCCATCGTCACGCCGAACAGCAGCGTCGAGGCGAGGCGGAAGGCCTCCTTCTTGTTCCCCTTCTCCAGCTGCTCGGTGAAGACGGGGACGAACGCCGCCTGGATCGCGGCGTCCGCGAACAGGCTGCGGACCAGGTTCGGCACCTGGAAGGCGATCGTGAAGGCGGACATCGGCCCCGTCACGCCGAAGTAGCCGGCGGCGACGATCTCGCGCACGAGCCCGGCGACCCGCGAGGCGGCTGTGGCGATCGAGAAGAACGCGGTCGAGAGGCCCAGCCGCCCCTCGCGCCGGTCGAACTCGGGCGGCTCGAAGGTGGTCCGCGGAGACGGCGCCGGGATCGCCATGAACGTCTCCGTGTCCATCGTGAAGCCGACCCGCTCGCGGCGCTCGGAGGCCCGCCTCTGGGCCGCCTCGCGCACCTCGTCGAGGTCGGCCTCCTCGTGCAGCCAAGGGGCCTCCTCGGGCGGGGGCGGCTCGAAGGGGCGGCCGGGATCGGGGAGGTGCTCCTCCGTCTCGGCATCCTCCGGCGGCGGCACGGCCCCGAATTCCCGCGTCGAGGGGTCGGATGGCTCGTCGGGCGCCGGAGGCCGGCCGCCGATGTCGTCTCTGTCGCTATCTTCGCTCATGGCTGGATTCGGGCACGCGAGGCTACGCGCATCGGTTTCGTGCCCTATTCTCATTCGCCGCCCGCCCTGCGGGTCTTTCATGGCAAACATCGCCTCACAGAAAAAGCGCATCGCCCGATCGAGCCGTGAGCGGCACGAGAACCTCCACTTCGCCAGCTCGGTCAAGACCTACTTCAGGCGCCTCGAGTCCGCCGTCGCCTCGGGCGACGCCGCGGCCGTCGAGACCGAGCACAAGGCGCTCGTCTCCCGCATCGACAAGGCCGTCCAGCGCGGCGCGATGCACCGCAACACGGGCGCCCGCAAGAAGGCCCGCGCGGCGAGGATCGCCGCCGGCGCGAACTCCTAGCGACCCGCGGGCTAGACCGCTTCCTTGAGCGCCAGCGTCAGGGCGACGCCCTCGGCGTAGTCCGAGCCGCCGCGCGAGTTGAGCTCCAAATCGGCGATAGCGCGGATCGCGCGGTCGAGGTCGGCGGGCGAGCGGCCCCGGACCTTCTGGACGAGGAGCTTCGCCGCGTAGGGGTGCATCGAGAGGCCGCCCGCGACGTCCTTGGGAGGCCGACCGGCCTCGAGCTCGCGCGCAGCGCGCAGCGCCTGGCGCAGCCGCGGTGCCAGCGAGTAGACGATGCGCGGCAGCGCCTCCCCCTGGGCCACCAGCGTCTCGGCGACGCGGAGCGTCTTCGCCTCGTCGCCCTCGACGATCGCGTCGGCGAGGCTCCAGATTGCCTCCTCGGAGGTGTCGGCGATCATCTCGTGGATCTCCTCCACGCCGACGCGGCCGCCCTCCGACCACAGCGCCAGGCGCTCGAGCTCGTTGCGCAGCCGCAGGGACCTGGGACCGAGCCGGTCGACGAGCAGCCTCGCCGCGTCGAGGTCGAGCGTGAAGCCGAGCTCGGCGGCCTCGGCCACGAGCTGCCTCGGCAGCTCGCGCTCGCGCGGGGCCTCATAGGAGAGCAGCTCGCCGCCCGCCTCCTCGACGGCCTGCTTCAGCGGCGCGGGGGTCTTTCCGTGCGCGACCAGCACCACCGTGGTCTCGGGGGGTATCGACCGGAGCGCCTCGGCGACCGCCTCGGTGTCCTTCTTCCCCCACCCCTCCACGCCGTCCACCAGCAGGTAGCGGTGCGACGCCGTGAGCGAGATCGCGGGCAGGGAGCCCAGCAGGGCGTCGGCGTCCGGCGCGCGCCGCCCGTCACCCACCTCGAACAGCTCCAGGGCGCCGGGACCGCCGTCGCCCTCGGCGCGGGCTCGCAGGCGCTGCCTGGCGCGCGCGATCTTCGCCTCGTCGTCCCCGGCGATCAGGTAGGCGGGCTTGATCTCTGCCATCGCCGCGAGTCTAGGGCTCGGCGCGGCCGCGCCGGCGTCACCCGGCCAGCCGCCAGCCCGCGGCCTCCGCCTGGATCGCGATCTCGCCGCTCTCGTCGGTACGGGCGACCGCAACGCCCTCGGAGCGCAGGGCCGCCAGCGCCTCCGGGGCCGGGTGGCCGTAGGAGTTCTCCCCCACCGAGATCACCGCCAGCTTCGGCACGGTGCGCTCGAGCAGCGGGCCGAGCCCATCGTCGGCGCTGCCGTGGTGGGCGACCTTGAGGACGTCGACCGGCCCCGGGTCGATCGGCACCTCGCCCGCCTCGGCGTCGCCGCTCAGCAGGATCGAGAAGTGGCGCCATTCGGCGACCAGTACCACGGACAGCCTGTTGGGGTCCTCCGCGGCCGCCCCCAGCAGCTCGCGCGGGGGCCAGAGCACGCTCAGCCGGAGCTCACCCGAGCGCAGCTCGTCGCCCTCGGCGACGCGGAGCGGCGCGGCCCCGCGGGCGGTGGCGAGCGCGGCGAGCTCGCCCCCTCCGGCGCCCTGCGCCAGCCG
>DASSYK010000067.1:0-5163 GCA_035703345.1 Solirubrobacterales bacterium | reverse complement strand
GCGGGCCTGGTCTGATCGGTGCCTTGCTGGTCGGTCTGTCCGCGGCCAAGGCGCTTGCCTGGGCGCGTCGCCTGCCGCTCGTGCCGGTCGACCATCTGCACGGTCACGTGGCCTCGCTCTTCCTCGAGCCCGACCCGCTCGAGCCGCCGTTCCTCTGCCTGATCGCCAGCGGCGGGCACACGCTGCTGGCCGGGGTGCGCGACCACCATGGCTACGAGCTGCTCGGCGCGACCCTCGACGACGCGGCCGGGGAGGCGTTCGACAAGGGCGCCCGGCTGCTCGGCCTCGGTTACCCGGGCGGTCCCGCGATCCAGCGCGAGGCGAAGGCGGGCGATCCGGACGCGTTCGAGTTCCCGGTCGCGATGACCCGCGACCCCGGGCTCGACTTCTCGTTCAGCGGGCTGAAGACGGCCCTCGTCTACAAGGTCCGCGACCTGGGTCCGGACGCTGTCGCGGAGCACCGCGCCGACCTCGCCGCGGCCTACCAGCGCGCGATTGCGGACCAGCTCGTCGCCAAGCTCGAGCGGGCATTGCGCACCGGGGAGTGGCCGGCCGTGGCGCTCGGCGGTGGCGTCGCGGCCAACGCGGAGCTGCGCGCCCGGGCGGAGCGGCTCTGCTCCGAGCGCGGGCTGCGCCTGAAGCTCGTTCCAATCTCGCTCTGCACCGACAACGCCGCGATGATCGCCTCCGCCGCCCGCTACTCCCGGCCGATCCCTTACCCCGACTACCTGGAGTTCGATGCCTTCGCCACGCCCGGTCGTCACGCTCTACGAGCGGCCTGACTGTCACCTCTGCGCCGAGGCGCTGGCCGCGCTCGAGGCGATGCTCGCCGCCGGCGCCTCGTTCGAGCTCGAGCGCGTGGACATCGAGGGCGACGACGAGCTGCTGCGACGCCACCTGGAGCGGATCCCGGTGATCGCGGTCGAGGACGAGATCGTGAGCGAGCTCTGGCTCGACCGCACCGCCCTCGAGGCGCGGCTCGCTACCGTTCCCCCATGATCGAGGAAGCCCCGGCTCGGCCGCCCAACGGCTCCGCGGACCCGCCGGAGTCCATTCTGGACGGCGACCGTCTCTCGCTCGGAGTGGCCGCGCGCCTCTCGCGCTACCTCCAGGTCCTGACCCAGGCGCGCAAGATGGGCAAGGACACGATCTCCTCCCAGGAGCTCTCGGACTACACCCACATCAACTCGACCCAGATCCGCCGCGACCTCTCCGGCTTCGGCAAGTTCGGCAAGCGCGGCGTGGGCTACAACGTCGACTCGCTCGTCCGCGAGATCCGCAAGATCCTGCGGACCGCCGGCCAGCACAACATCGCGCTGTTCGGCGCCGGCCACCTCGGCCAGGCGATCGCCACCTCCGACATCTTCGCCGACCACGGCTTCCGGATCGTGGCGATGTTCGACGTCGACCCGACCGTGATCGGCCGCCGGGTCGGCGGCCTCGAGGTGCGGCCGTTCGACGGGCTCGACGGGGTGGTCAGGGACGAGAACGTGGTCGTCGGGGTGCTCGCCGTTCCCGCCGAGAGCGCCCAGGAGGTCGCCGACCGCCTGGTCGAGGCCGGCGTCAAGATCATCTTCAACTACTCCGAGCAGCTCCTCCAGGTGCCGCCCGAGGTCACGGTCCACGCCTCCAGCCCCGCGGTGGACCTCCTCTACGCCCTCTACTTCTATCTGACCTGATCCTGTGACCCCGACCAGCGAGCCGCGTGACCACGGGCTCGACCTCAACAGGGTCCGCGAGACCTTCGAGCAGTCCACCGACTTCACCGTCGGGCTGGAGGAGGAGTTCGCGATCGTCGACCCGGCGACGCTCGAGCTCGAGCACCGCTTCGATCAGCTGATGGCCGCATGCCGCGAGGACGAGCTGCTGGCGGAGTCGGCGCGCGGCGAGCTGATCGACACCGAAATCGAGATCGCCTCGGGACGGGGCGAGACCTTCGCCGAGGCGGCCGGGCTGCAGCAGGAACGGCGCAAGCGCCTCTTCGCGGCCGCGGGCGAGCTCGGGCTGGGCCTCGCCGCGATGGGCACCCATCCTTGGGCGAGCTATCTCGAGCAGCACATCATCGACACCGAGCACTACAACCTCCTGCGCGACGAGCTCCGCTGGGTCGCGCAGCGCAACAACTCCTGGAGCCTCCACCTCCACGTGGGGATCCGCGGCGCCGACCGCGCCGTCGCGGTCTGCGACTGGATGCGCGAGCTGCTGCCGCCGCTGCTGGCGCTGTCGGCCAACTCGCCGTTCCTCGATCACCGCAACACCGGCCTGCACAGCGTCCGCACCGAGATCTTCACCCGCGTCTTCCCGCGCTGCGGCGTCCACGAGCCCTTCGGCGACTGGGCGACCTACGCCGGCTTCGTCGACACGCTGCAGCGGACGAACTCGATCGTCGAGGCCACCCAGCTCTGGTGGAGCGTGCGGCCCCATCACGCCTTCGGCACCGTCGAGGTCCGCATCTGCGACGCGCAGACCCGCGGCGACGAGTCCTTCAACCTCGCCTCGGCGATGCTCGCCTGCGTCGCCCAGACGGCGCTCGACCTCGACGAGGGCGGCCGCACCGCCGCCGGCCCCGAGCCGCTGCGCGGACGCGAGATCGAGGAGAACCTCTGGCGGGCGATCCGGTGGGGGCTCGACGGCGAGATGATCGATTTCCGCTCGGGGCGGGTGGAGCCGACTCGTGCCGCGCTCGAGCGCGTGCTGGAGTGGAGCGAGCCCGCGAGGCGGCAGCTCGGCCTGGACGTCGAGGTCCCGGAGTCCAACGGGGCCCAGCGCGCGCGTGCCTCGGTCGCCGAGGGGCGCCCGATCGAGGAGTACTACAGGCACGCCATGGAGGAGACGCGCGACACCTACGCGCCGTCTTTGGCCTCGGTCGTGGATGATTAGGGCCGATGGCTGATCCGGAGGAGACACAGGGCCAGGCCGGTGGCGCCGAGGGCGGCGGCGAGCCCCAGAGCGAGGAGGAGCTGCGCGCGCAGCTCGAGGAGGAGATCCGCAAGGTGCGGATCGAGGACGTCGTGCTGCAGAGCGCTGTCAGCATCCTCAACCTCGCAGCGCGAAGGATCGCCAAGGAGGACGAGCGCGATCTGGGACAGGCGAAGGTCGGCATCGACGCCGCCCGCGCGTTGACCGACCTCGTCCCGGAGCAGGCCCAGGCGCAGCTGCGCCAGGCCGTCTCCGAGCTGCAGCTGATGTACGCGAAGCACGCGGGCGAAGGAGGCGCCGGCGGCGGCAAGGAGCAGGGCGACGGGCCCGAATCGCCGCCAGAGAAGCCCGGCGGCTCCGGCCTCTGGACACCCGGCGGCTGAGGTCAATAGACTGCCGCGCCGCTTTCAAGCAACGCCCCAAGGGAGCTGAAAGAACTTGACTGATTTCTTCACCGACTACGGAGTCGTCTTCGCGCTCGGCTGTGCCGCGCTCGCCGTGCTCTACGGCCTGCTCATCACCCAGCGCCTGCTCGCGAAGTCGCCCGGCAACGAGCAGATGCAGCAGATCTCCGGCGCGGTCCAGGAAGGCGCCAGCGCTTACCTGAAGCGCCAGTACACGATCATCGCCGGGGTCGGCATCGTCGTCGCCCTGCTGCTGATCCCCCTCCAGGACGTGCGCACCGCGATCGGCTTCGTGATCGGCGGCGTGCTCTCCGGCGCGGCGGGCTTCATCGGCATGAACCTCTCGGTTCGCGCCAACGCGCGCGTCGCCGAGGCGGCGCGCGGCGGGATCCCTCCCGCGCTGGACATCGCCTTCAAGGGCGGCTCGGTCACGGGCATGCTCGTCGTCGGCCTGGCGCTGCTCGGCGTCTCCGGCTATTACGGCGCGCTGCTCCTGCTCGACTGCAGCGACAAGGAAGCCGTGGACGCCCTGATCGGCCTCGGCTTCGGAGGCTCCCTGATCTCCGTCTTCGCCCGTCTCGGCGGCGGCATCTTCACCAAGGCCGCCGACGTCGGCGCCGACCTCGTCGGCAAGATCGAGGCCGGGATCCCCGAGGACGACCCGCGCAACCCGGCGGTCATCGCCGACAACGTGGGCGACAACGTCGGCGACTGCGCCGGCATGGCGGCGGACCTCTTCGAGACCTACGCGGTCACCGCCGTCGCGGTCATGCTCCTCGGCGTCCTCACCTTCACCGAGGGCTTCGACCGCGAGGTCGCGATCTACCCGCTCGCTCTGGGCGGCGTCGCGATCATCGGCTCGATCATCGGGGCGTTCGCCGTGCGGACCCGCAGCGGCAACGTCGAGCGCGCGCTCTACCAGGGCCTCGTCGTCTCGGCGGTGCTCTCGGCGCTCGCCTTCTACCCGATCACCGAGTGGCTGATGGACGATGCGCTCTCGCAGGGGGTCGCCGAGGCCGGCGGCGCGCTCGCCAACTCGAGCGTCACCGACCTCTGGCTCTGCGGCCTGATCGGGGTCGGCGTCACGGCGCTGCTGTTCGTGATCACCGACTACTACACGTCCACCCGGTTCCGCCCGGTGCGCACCATCTCCAAGGCCTCGCAGACGGGGCACGCGACGAACATCATCCAGGGCCTCGCGCAGGGCTTCCAGTCCACGGCGGCCCCGGTGCTGGTGATCGCGCTCGCGATCCTCGGCGCCAACGAGCTGGCCGGCATCTACGGCATCGGCGTCGCCGTGATGGCGCAGCTGTCGCTGACCGGTCTGATCGTCGCGCTCGACGCCTTCGGGCCGATCACCGACAACGCGGGCGGCATCGCCGAGATGGCGGACCTGCCTCAGGACGTGCGCGACATCACCGACCCGCTCGACGCGGTCGGCAACACGACCAAGGCGGTCACGAAGGGCTACGCGATCGGCTCCGCCGCCCTGGCCGCGCTGGTGCTGTTCAACGCCTTCCTCTTCGAGCTCCAGGACGAGGACGAGAGTGTCGTGTTCAACTTCGACATCTCCTCGCCCGAGGTGCTGATCGGGCTGTTGATCGGCGGCATCATGGTCTACCTGTTCGCGGCGCTCTCGATCGAGGCGGTGGGCCGCGCGGGCGGCGGGGTGGTCGAGGAGGTGCGGCGCCAGTTCCGCGAGCACCCGGGGATCATGGACCGCACCGAGAAGCCGGACTACGCGCGCTGCGTCGCGATCGTCACGGCCGCTGCGCAGAAGGAGATGGTCATCCCGTCGCTGATCCCGATCCTGGTCCCGGTGATCGTCGGCATCTGGAGC
>DASSYK010000070.1:0-9857 GCA_035703345.1 Solirubrobacterales bacterium | reverse complement strand
CTGCGACCCGGGGCGCATCCACCTGCACGGCAACAACAAGAGCGAGGAGGAGCTCCGCTACGCGATCTCTTCGGGGGTCGGCCAGCTGATCGTCGACTCCTTCGACGAGATCGAGCTGCTGGACGGGCTGCTCGACCGCCCCCAGCGGGTGCTGATCCGCATCACTCCGGGCATCAGGGCCTCGACCCACTCCTACATCCAGACCGGCCAGGAGGACTCGAAGTTCGGCTTCGGCCTCGCGGACGGGCTGGCCGAGCGGGCCGTGAGCGAGGTGCGCGCCTCGAAGCACCTCGAGCTGGTGGGGCTGCACGCCCACATCGGCTCCCAGATCTTCGAGCTCGAGCCCTACGTCAAGGCGATCGAGGTGCTCGCGGACTTCACCCGCTCGGTCGACCTGCGACCGGAGATCCTGAACGTGGGGGGCGGGCTCGGGATCGCCTACCTCGACAGCGACGAGCCGCCCGCCATCGCCGACTACGTGGACGTCAAGGTGCGGGGCATCGAGCGGGTCTTCGACCCGGTGCCGCGGATCGCGATCGAGCCCGGGCGCTCGCTGGTCGGCAATGCCGGCCTCACGGCGTACCGGGTCGGGACGGTCAAGGAGATCCCCGGCGTGCGGACCTACGTCGCCGTGGACGGCGGCATGTCCGACAACCTGCGCCCGATGCTCTACCAGTCGGTCTACGAGGCGGTCATCGCCGACCGCGCCGGCGAGCCCGCCGAGACCGAGGCGACCATCGCCGGCAAGCACTGCGAGTCGGGCGACGTCCTGATCCGGGACGTCCGCCTGGCGGAGCCGCGCGTCGGTGACGTGCTCGTGACGCCCGCGACGGGCGCGTACGGGCATTCGATGGCCAACAACTACAACGGCGTCCCGCGGCCGCCGGTGGTCTTCTGCCGCGACGGCTCCTCGCGCGTGGTGATGCGCCGTGAGACCTGGGACGACCTGCTGTCGAGGGACGCGTAGGGAATGGCGCGCGCGGCCAGATCGGGGTCCGGCGGCGAGACGGTCCGCATCGGGATCCTCGGCAGGGGGACCGTCGGCGGCGCCTTCAAGCGGCTGCTCGGCGAGCGCGCCGAGATGGTCGCCGAGGTGACGGGCAAACAGCCGCGCGTCAGCGGCGTGCTCTCGCGCGGCAAGGGCGACTTCGGGCGCATCCTCTCCCGCAGCGACGTGATCGTCGAGCTGATGGGCGGGCTCGAGCCCGCCCGCTCCCACGTCGAGCGAGCGCTGCGCTCGGGCAAGCACGTCGTCACCGCCAACAAGCAGCTGATCGCGCAGCATGGGCCGGAGCTGGTCGAGGCCGCGCGCGAGGGCGGCGCGCAGCTGCGCTTCGAGGCCGCGGTCGCCGGCGCCATCCCCGTGATCCGGGTCGTGCAGGAGAGCCTCGGCGCGATCCCGATCGAGAAGGTCTTCGGGATCGTCAACGGCACGACCAACTACATCCTCACCGAGATGGCGCGCGGCGGGCTCTCCTACGACGAGGCGCTGCGCCAGGCGCAGGAGCTCGGCTACGCCGAGGCCGACCCGACGGAGGACGTCAACGGCGCGGACGCCGCCGCGAAGATGGTGATCCTCGCCCGCCTCGCCTTCGGCGCGCCGGTGAGGCTCGACCAGGTGCCCTACGAGGGCATCGAGCGCATCCAGCCCGACGATCTCGCCTACGCGAAGGAGCTCGGCCTCTCGCTGAAGCTGCTCGGCGTCGCCGAGCGCATCGGTGACGAGATCAGCGTCCGCGTCTTCCCCTGCTTCCTCTACCCCGGCCACCCGCTGGCCCCGATCGAGGGACCGTTCAACGCCGTCATGGTCGAGGCGCCGACGATCACGGAGATCACGATGTCCGGCCCGGGGGCGGGCGGCCCGCAGACCGCGTCGGCCGTGCTCGGGGACGTCGTCTCCGTGATCAACGGGGGCTCGCCGCTGTTCGAGGAGAACGCGCGGCACAAGATCGCCAAGGACCTCGAGGCGGCCTTCTACCTCCACCTGGAGGTCGAGGACCGGCCGGGCGTCCTGGCGCGGATAGCCGAGGTGCTCGGCGAGAACGAGGTCTCGGTCCGCAGCGTCGTCCAGCGCGGCACCGGAGGCGACGCGCAGCTGATCATGGTCATGCACCGCGTCAGCGAGCGCCGCTTCAACTCCGCGCTGAAGAAGATCGGCCGGCTCAGGTTCCTGCGCTCCGAGCCGCGCGCGATCCGGGTGATCGAGGAGGAGTTCAACTAGTGCCCCAGCCGCTGATCGAGCGCTGGCGCGACGACCTCCCCCTCGAGCCCGGCGACCCCGTCGTGACCCTGAACGAGGGCTCGACGCCGCTGATCCACTCCCCGCGGCTGAGCGAGCGCATCGGCGCCGAGGCCTACCTCAAGTTCGAGGGCGCCAACCCGACCGGCAGCTTCAAGGACCGGGGGATGACGGTCGCGGTCTCGCGCGCGAAGGGCGCCGGGGCCGAGGCGATCATCTGCGCCTCGACCGGGAACACCGCGGCCTCATGCGCCGCGTACGCGGCCCGGGCCGGCATGCGCGGCGCGGTGATCGTGCCCGAGGGCAAGATCGCCATCGGCAAGCTCGCCCAGGCGCTGATGCACGGCGCGCGCGTGATCGCGCTTGAGGGGAACTTCGACCAGGCGTTCCAGATCGTGCGCAAGCTCGCCGACGACCATCCGATCGAGCTCGTCAACTCGGTCAACCCGTGGCGGATCGAGGGCCAGAAGACCGGGGCGTTCGAGGTGATGGAGGAGCTGGGGGAGGCGCCGGGAGCGCTCGCGATCCCGGTGGGGAACGCCGGCAACGTGACCTCCTGGTGGAAGGGCTTCGGCGAGCGCGGCGCGGCCCCGATCCTCTACGGCTTCCAGGCCGAGGGCGCCGCCCCGCTGGTCGTCGGCCACGCGGTCGAGAAGCCCGAGACGGTGGCCTCGGCGATCCGGATCGGCAACCCGGCGCGCTGGGAGGAGGCGATGAACGCCTTCACCGCGTCGCGCGGCCGCGTCGCGGCCGTCAGCGACGACCAGATCCTCGACGCCTACCGCTGGCTCGCCGACAGCGAGGGCGTCTTCTGCGAGCCGGCCTCGGCCGCCTCGGTCGCCGGGCTGCTCGCGCACGGGCTCCCGCTCGCGGAGGGCTCCGAACCGCCGCCCACCGTCGTCTGCGTGCTCACCGGCCACGGCCTCAAGGACCCGGACACGGCCCTGGGCAAGGCGCCGGCCGTGATCGCCTGTCCGAACGAGATCGCCGCCGTCGAGCGGGCCGTTTTCGGTTAGCGGCGGGCGCTCCGGGTAGCTTCCGGGGCGTGGAGAAGGGCGCCCGTCCAGACGGTCACGTCGTCTACAGGGCCGTGCTGCTCGCGGCGGGCCTGGTCGTCCTCGCGCTGCTGTTCCGCGAGATGGTCACGCTCCTCGTCGCGATCCTGATCACGATCCTGGTCTCGATCCCGATCGCCGCCGCGGCGACGCGCCTCGAGCGGGTGGGGGTGCCGAGGCCGGTGGGTGCGCTCGCGGCGGAGCTGGGCCTGATCGCGGCCTTCGCGGGGCTGGTCGCGTTGCTGCTGCCGACGTTCATCGACCAGGTGGAGGAGTTCATCGACGCGGTGCCGGGCATCGTCGAGGACCTCGAGCACGAGATCGCCGAGATCACCGGCGACGACCCGGGGGAGGTGGGCGACGAGCTGCAGGACCGCCTGGAGGAGATCGTCGACGACCCCGGCCAGCTCGCCGGGCCGATCGCCGCGATCGGCGCCGGGCTCGCCGGCGTCCTCGCCGGCACGGTGCTCGGCCTGGTGACGGCGTACTACATCGCCGTTCGCCCGCAGCCCCTGGTCGATGGGGCCCTGTCGCTGTTCCCGCCCGAGCGGCGCGAGTGGGCGCGGGGCGTCGGCGAGCGCATCCGCGGCGCCTGGATCGGCTGGATGAAGGGCGCGATCGTGGACATGCTCCTGAACGGGCTGATGATCTACGCGGGCCTCAGCCTGATCGGGCTGGAGTTCGCGTACATCTTCGGGGTGATCGCGGGCCTGCTGACCGTCGTGCCCTACTTCGGCCCGATCGCGGCGAGCCTGCCGCCGATCCTCTTCGCCCTCGCCGACTCCCCCGAGAAGGCGCTTCTGGTCGCCGTGGTCTTCATCGTCGTCCAGCAGATCGAGGGCAACATCACGATCCCGCTCGTGATGGCGCAGACGGTGAGGCTGCATCCCGCGGTGATCGCCGTCGGCGTCGTGATCGTGGGGCAGCTGCTCGGCTTCATCGGGCTCTTCGTGGCCGTCCCGCTGCTGTCGCTGTTCGCGATCCTGGTCGACGAGCTCTGGGTGAAGCCGAGGCAGGCGGCCACCGGCATCGCGCCCGTGGGGACCGCCTCCGGCGGCGGGGACCCGGCGGCGTAGAATCCTGGCGTTCTCGGCACCGAGGAAAGCGAGGGGAAGTGGGTCTCTTCAAGGGGATGAAGGATCTGGCCGGCCTCACCAAGCAGGCCAGGCAGCTGCAGGAGCAACAGCAGCAGCAGGCCGGCTACAAGCCCGGGATGGCGGGGCAGTTCCAGCAGATGGGGGACATGCTCTCCCAGGCGAACGAGCAACTCGCTGACCTCAGTGCCCAGCAGTCAGGGACCAGCGGCCTGCTCGCCGACGGCATCGCCGGCGAGGGCGTGATCGTCGCCCACGGCGTCCCGGCCCGCGGCGCGCAGTGGTTCAACATGGACATCGACATGGAGATCCATGTCCCCGGGCGGGCGGCCTACCGCATCAACAACCAGTACATGGTCCCCGCCGGCGCGACCCTCGGCCCCGGCGTGCGCCTCCCCGTGCGAGTCGACCCGAACGATCCCTCGAAGATCGCGATCGACTGGAACTCGGCGCCGCAGGCGCCGGCGCCCGGCGAGGTGCGGCCGGTCGACGGCGCGGGGGGCTTCACCCCCGCGCCCTCCGCCGGCTCGGCTGACGGCGGCGGCGACACCGTGGCCGAGCTCGAGCGCCTGGCGAAGCTGCGCGACTCCGGCGCCCTCACCGAGGCGGAGTTCGAGCAGCAGAAGGCGCGGATCCTCGGCGGCTGAGCCGCGCGTCGAGTTCCTCTGGTGGCGGGAGTGCCCGTCGTGGGAGCGCGCGCTCGCTGACCTTCGCACGGCAATGGCCCATGCGGGGCTCGACCCGGCTGCGATCGACCTGACCGAGATCCGTGGCGAGGACGACGCCGCCGCGGCGGGATTCCCCGGCTCGCCGACGATTCGCGTCAACGGCGAGGACGTGGAGCCGCTGCCCGGCGATGCCCCCGGGGGCCTGACCTGCCGCATCTACACGCGGCCGGGCGGCCAGATCTCGCCCCTGCCCGACCCCGCGGCGGTGCGCGCCGCGCTCGCCCGCGCCTCCGCGGGCGGGTAAGTTGGCGGCCGTGACGCTCCAGCTCGGCGAGAGGGCCCCGGACTTCGAGCTCCCCGACGTGGAGGGAGGGCGGCACGCGCTCGGCGGCGACGAGCCCGCTGCGGCGACCCTCGTCTACTGGACCTGCAACCACTGCCCCTACGCCCTCGCCTGGCACGAGCGCATGCTCGATCTCGCCCGCGACTACGCCGGCCGGGGGGTGCGCACCTTCGCGATCAACTCCAACGACGCCGGGCGCTATCCCGCCGACTCCCTCGCGTCGATGGCGGAGCGGGTTCGGGAGGAGGGCGGCTGGCCGCATCCGTACCTGCACGACGAGAGCCAGGAGGTGGCCCGCGCATGGGGCGCCGAGAAGACGCCGCACCTGTTCGTGCTCGACGCCGAGCTGAGGCTTCGCTACCGGGGCGCCCCCGACGCCGACTGCGAAGATCCCTCCCAGGGCGCCGCCTGGGCGCGCTCCGCGCTCGACGCGGTTCTGGCCGGTGACGATCCGGACCCCGCCGAGACTCCCGCCGTCGGCTGCAGTGTCAAGTGGAGAGCGTGAGCCGGGCGGGATGACGGCGCGTCGCAGATTGGTCCGGGTTCCCGCCTCATCGGCCAACCTCGGGCCGGGCTACGACGTGCTGGCCGCTGCGCTGACGCTCAACCTCGAGCTGGAGGTCGAGGAGACGGGCGCGTTCTCGGTAGAGGCCGAGGGCCTGGACGTCCCCCTCGACCGCTCGAACCTGCTCGTTCGGGCATTCGAGCGCCTGCATCCGGCCGACGGCATCCGCTTCCGCATCCGCAGCGAGGTCCCGCTGTCGGCCGGGCTCGGCTCCAGCGCGGCCGCGATCGTCGCCGGGCTGCTCGCCGCCGACCATCTCTACGAGCTCGCCCTCGACAAGGAGAGGGTGTTCGCGCATGCCGCCGAGATCGAGGGCCACCCCGACAATGTCGCCGCGGCACTCTACGGCGGGTTCGTCCTCTGCTCGAGGGCCGATGGCGCCGTGAGCGCGACCCGTCTCGACCCGCCCCAGGGCGTCGAGGGGGTCGTGGTCATCCCCAGGGGGGAGCAGGTCCCCACCAGCGAGGCCCGCGCCGCCATCCCCGCGGAGGTCGCGCACACCGACGCCGTCGCCAACGTCGCCGCCGCCTCCGAGCTGGTCCTCGGCATCGAGCGCTCCGACCTCACCCTGATCGCGCGCGGCCTCGCCGACCGCCTGCACCAGCCCCAGCGCACCCACCTCTACTCCCGCTCGATGGAGCTGGTCGCCGACGCGCCCCGGCTCGGGGCCCTCGGAGCGACGATCTCGGGCGCCGGCCCCACCGTCCTGGTCTGGTCCTTCTGGCAGAGCACCGGCGACGTCGTCGAGGCCGTCAGGAAGTGGGCCGGGGACTGGGCCGAGGTCCGCCGCGTCCCGTTCAGCGCGATGGGCGCCGACGTCCCGGAGCTGTAGCACGTGGGCGAGTCCAAGCTCTCCCTCTGGTCCGAGGAGTCCTTCTGCTCGATCGCCTCCAAGGGATCGGCCTTCTCGATCGGCTCGGTCGGCTCGGTCGCGTCGATCGGCTCCGTCGGAGCGGGAGGCTCGGCCTTCTCCGTCGCCTCGGTCGGCTCGATCGGCTCGAGTTTCTCGGCCGGGTCGGCCCTCTCCGTGATGTCCGCGGGGCGGATCGAATGCGTGATGGGAGAACAGGAGCCCCACGCCGCCGCGATCAGCGCCGCGGTCCTGCTCGGCACGGCGGCGTGCTTCGCCTGGTGGGCCCTGCGCCCGCGCCGGTGAGCGGCACGCCATGCCGGTGATGACCGGCATGGGCCACCGCTCGGCGTCCTAGTCCAGCAGCCCCACCTGTCGCAGGATCGAGACCGAGTCCGAGTAGACGTCCTTGCGCTTGACGAGGCCGTCCTCGAAGGGGATGACGTCGACTCCGCGCCACTCGATGCGATTGCCGGTGGGAGGGGCCGTGAGATCGCCGCGCCGCATCTCGTTCGAGTGGGTGGCGCTCGCGGTCCATTCCTGCGTGACGACTCCGTCGCGGACGTAGAGGCGGCGGGTCTCGAAGTGGATGTCGGGCCACGACTCGAAGATCGAGGCGATGTGGGAGCGGACCTCGTCGCCCTGGGCGGACTCGCCGGCGGTGTGGTTCTCGAAGACCATGTCCGCCGCGTGCATCGACATGATCGCGTCGAGGTCGTGGTCGTTCCAGGCCGCGTTGTAGCGGCCGATCGTCTCCTCCAGCGCGGCTGCCTCGTCAGCGGCGGCCATCCCGGGAGAGGATATGGTCGATCCGCACCCGCGGCAACCGACCATCGCAGGAGGGGAGACCCATGGCCGACGACTTCAAGGTGATGAGCTGGGACGACTTCGAGGAGATGGAGGGCTCCGGCGGCTGCACCTGGCATCTGGCGCGCAAGTCGCTGGACGCGCAGGCGTTCGGCTTCAACGTCGTGGACATCGAGCCCGGCGGCGAGCTTCCCGCGCACGACGAGTCCGAGAGCGGCGAGGAGGAGGTCTACGCCGTTCTCTCCGGCGAGGGCGTGATCGTCGCGGGCGACGAGGAGTTCCCCGCGCCGGCCGGCACGTTCGTGCGCTACGCGCCGGCGGTCCATCGCACGGTGCGCAACCGTTCCTCGGAGCCGGTCCGGCTGCTGCTGATCGGCGTCCCCGCGGACTCAGGCTACGAGCCGCTGTCCTGGGCCTGAGCTCGCTTGACACCGCCGAACCTCGGGGGTAGCGTCGCCGGCCCGGCTGATGCACGAGCTGTCCCTCTCCAGCGCAATCGTCGAGACCGCCCTTCGGCACGCGGAGGGCCAATCCGTGAGGTCGGTGCAGATGCGCGTCGGTCGCCTGCGTCAGGTGGTCCCCGACTCCCTCGCGTTCTACTTCGAGGTCGTCTCCCGCGACACCGGATGCGACGGCGCGAAGCTCGAGCTGGAGCTGATCGATGCGCTGTTGCGCTGCGCGGCGTGCGCCGAGGAGTGGGATCCTGCTCCCCGCCCGGCCGAGGACGAGGGCGACCTGCTGCCGCCGCCGAGGTTCCGCTGCCCGTCCTGCGGCGCCGGCGGCGCAGAGGTCGCGCGCGGCGAGGAGTTCGAGATCGAGTCGATCGTGGTCGAGGAGGATGCCCCGGCCGCGCAGGGCGCCGCAAGCTGAGGAAGGAGGGCCGGATGCACCGAGCGAAGATCAAGGTGACGGAGGACGCGCTGGACGCGAACACGACGATCGCCCATGCGAACCGGGCGGACTTCGACCGCGCCTCGGTGCGCGTCGTGAACCTGATGAGCGCTCCGGGCGCCGGGAAGACGACCCTGCTCGAGGCGGCCCTGCCCGAGATCCGTGCCCGTGTGGGGGTGCTCGAGGGCGACGTGCAGGGCAGCTTGGACGCCGACCGGATCGCCGCGCTGCACGTTCCCGTCACGCAGCTGAACACGGACAACGGCTTCGGAGGGGACTGCCACCTCGACGCGAACATGGTCCGCGCGGCCCTGCCCGATATCCCGCTCGACGAGATCGACCTCCTGGTGGTCGAGAACGTCGGCAACCTCGTCTGCCCGGCGGAGTTCCGGATCGGCGAGGACGCCAAGGCGATGGTCTGCTCGGTCACGGAGGGCGAGGACAAGCCCCTCAAGTACCCGCTCATGTTCCGGATCTGCGAGCTCGTCGTCGTCAACAAGATCGACCTGCTGGAGCACCTCGACTTCGACCTCGACAAGTTCCTGCACAACGTGGAAGCGGTGAACCCGGACGCCGAGCGGATGCTCCTCAGCGCCCGCACGGGTGAGGGCGTCGGTGCCTTCAGGGACTGGCTCGCCGGCGTCGCAGAGCGGGAAAGCTCCGTCGCGGTGGCGGACCCCGATCTCAGCTGATCGGCCGCTCGCCGAACCCGAGATCGGTGAGCAGCTTGCGCGCCATCTCCTCCGCAATCATCTCCTGCAGCTCGACCTCGACCGGGTCAGGCCCGAGCGGCGCCGGAGACCGGATCGCCGCCCGCGGGTCGGGGCGGGTCTGCAGCAGGCAGATCGCGAACGCCGCGAGCCCGGTGCCGGCGATGAACACCAGCGCCATGAACAGCAGCCCCACCGTCGGGATCTCCGCCGGGCCGACTGACGTGGTCGAGCCAACGGTGTCGAGCACGCGATCCGGGACGCTCTCCGCATCCTCCGTCGACTCCGCGGCGGCTCCGGATTCGGCGGCGCCCGCCTTCGCGGCGACGCCCGTCTTCGGCTCACTGCCGACCGGCACGGCCGGGGTACCGCCGACTGCGGCCCCGGTGCCGTGGGACCGGCGATTCTCGCTTGCCGCCTCATCAGTTGCCGCCGAGAGGTGCGACTTGCCGGCCCCCTTGACCTTCGGCTCGGCCGGAACCGCCGGAGACACCTGTTGGGCTTCCGAAGGCGTCGGAGTGGCTGCCGCAGGGGGCGGCAGGTACTGCACCGGGTATGAGTTCTTGAATCGGAAGGTGTCCTCAGTGTGGTCCGCGATCAGCTCCACGTAGAGCGTCTCGGGCTGATCGCCGAGA
>DASSYK010000119.1:0-3409 GCA_035703345.1 Solirubrobacterales bacterium | reverse complement strand
CGGCTGGCGGACGCCGCCTGAGCGTGGCCGGGGCCTCGGAGAGGCTCAGCTGTTCGCCTGGCTGCTCGGCCGCATCAACGGCGCCCACGACGAGCTCACGTGGCGGTCGGTCGGCGACCCGCCTTACGGCAGCAGCTCGTTCGTGAGGACCTCGCCGGCGTTCGGGACCTCCCCGATCAGCTGGGCGGCGGCCATCCAACTGGCGAACAGCTCCCACTCGGCGCCGTTCATCTCGCCGAAGCGCTCGTCCTTCGAGGCGGCGAGCAGCGGCAGGGTCGCGTCCACCTCGGCGCGGGTGAGCGCGGGGTCGAGGCCCTCGCCGGACTCCAGCACCGAGGCGGTCGCGGCCCCCGGGTCCGCAACCGCGTCCGCGGTCCCCTTCGCCAGGGCGGCGAGGAAGAGGCGCAGCGTCTCGGGCTCGTCGGCGACCGCGTCGGAGCTCGCGACCAGCACGAGCTCGTCGTAGCGCGGCACCCCGAGCTGGTCCACCGGGACTACGCGCGGGGCCTCGCCGCGCTGCGCGAGGTCGACTCCCTCGACGTTGCGGAAGCCACCGAGGATGGCGTCAGCCTGCCCGCCCAGCAGCGCCGGCAGCAGGTTGAACCCGACGCTGACGTTCTTCACGTCATCCGTTGCGACGCCCGCCTTGGCGAGGATCGTCTCGAGATAGTCGGTCTGGTAGGGGATCCCGGCCGTCGCCACGGTCTTGCCGCGCAGATCGGCGGGTGCCTCGATCCCGGCCGACGGCAGGGAGATCAGCGAAGTGAGCGGCTCGTCGACCAGCGCCGCGACCGCGACGACGCCGAGCCCCTGCTCATGGGCCAGGAGGACCTCGGGCGCGTAGGAGATCGCGAGGTCGGCCCGCCCGGCCGCCACCTGTCGGATCGGGGCGGAGGGGTCGGAGGGCACGCGCGGGCGCACGTCGAGCCCGGCCTTGGCGAAGTAGCCGCGGTCGAGCGCGGTGAAGATGCCGGCGTGGTCGGGGTTGACGTAGAAGTCCAGCGCCAGCTCGAACGGCTGCGCCTCGGGCGCGCCCAGGTCCTCCTTCTTCTCTCCACAGGCCGCGAGCAGCGCGGCGGCGGCCAGCGCGGCCAGCGCGGCGGCGATCCCGGTCGGGGTTCCTCTCATCGGGCGGGGTCCTCCCTCCAGTTGACGACCCGGCGCTCGACCAGCGAGAGCAGGCCGAACAGGGCGATGGCGATCAGCGACAGCACGAAGATGGCGGCGAAGGTGAGGGAGGTGGAGAGCTCGCCCGAGGAGACGAGGATCAGGTGGCCGAGCCCGGAGTCGGCGCCGGCCCATTCGCCGAAGACGGCGCCGATCACCGCCACGGCGATCGCCACCTTCGCCCCGCTGAAGAAGTACGGAAGCGACCACGGGAGCTCGGCTCCGCGCAGGATCTGGCGACGGTCGGCGCCCAGGGTGCGCATCATCTTGACCAGCTCCGGATCGACGGAGCGCAGGCCGTCGTAGGCGTTGACGGCGATCGGGAAGAAGCAGATGAGGGCGATGATCAGCAGCTTCGGGACGATCCCGAACCCGAACCAGACGACCAGGACGGGCGCGAGGACGACGATCGGCACGGTCTGGGAGGCGACCAGCAGCGGATAGAGGGCGCGGCGCACCGGCTCGGACAGGTGCATGGCCACCGCGAGCCCCATCCCGGCGATCGCCGCCAGCGCGAAGCCGAGCAGGACCTCCCGCAGCGTCACCCAGGCGTCCTCCGCGAGCAGCTCGCGCTCCTCCCAGAGCGCCTCGGCGATCTGGCTCGGCGCGGGGATCAGGTAGTCCTTGACCGAGAGCAGGTCGGCGAGCACGTCCCAGCGCGCGGCGAGCTCCCAGGCGAGAAGCAGCGCCGCGACCAGCGCCGCCGGCGCGAGCACCGAACGCGCTCGCGTGCTCACCTTTCCTCCCCGGCGAGGACGCGCAGCGCGTGCTCGCGCAGCAGGGCGAACTCGCGCGAGCTCACGGCGGCGGCGCGGTCGCCAGCGCGCGGCGCGGGGACCCCGAGCGTCTCGGCGATGCGCCCGGGGCGGGGGGTCATCACCGCGACCCGGTCGGAGAGGTAGAGCGCCTCCTCGACGTCGTGGGTGACCAGCAGGACCGTGTGGCGATCGCCGGCGAGCACTCCGGCGAGCCAGGTCTGCATCTCGGCGCGCGTGATCGCGTCGAGCGACGCGAACGGTTCGTCCAGCAGCAGCACCGGCTTGTCCGCCATCAGCGTGCGCAGGAAGGCCACGCGCTGGCGCATCCCGCCCGAGAGCTCGCCCGGGCGGGCGCGCTCGAAGCCGGCCAGGCCCATCCGCTCGAACACCGGGTGCGCGCGGGCGCGCGCCTCGGCCCGGGAGAGGCCCGCCAGGCGGGGAGCGAGGGCCGCGTTGTCCAGCGCCGATAGCCACGGCAGCAGCAGGTCGCGCTGGGGCATCAGCGCGCAGGCGGGCAGCCGCGCCCCGGCGGCGCGGGGGAGGCCGATCGAGACCGTCCCTCGGCTCGACGCGCGCAGGCCGGCGACGATCTCCAGGAGGGTTGACTTGCCGCATCCGGAGGGGCCGACCATCCCGAGCACCTCGCCCGCGGGCACGGAGAGGTCGACGCCATCGAGCGCGCGCAGGTCGCCGAAGTCATGACCGACTCCGCGCAGCTCGACCGCGCCGCCTGCGCGTCTGCTCGCCTCTGTGGTGGGGGGCTCGGCCCGGGGTGACCGCGTTCTCAGCATGCTCCCTCCGCGCGCATTACCGCACAGGTTCGAAGGGTCAGCGCCGGGTGGGTGGTCGCCAAGGGCGCTATCTCAGCCCGCTTGCCCGCGAGCCCCCCTGGTGGTCGCGACCAGTGTAATCCCGGCGCGTGCCCGCGTGCCGGCGGCGGTAGGGTCGCGGCCGATGGAGATAGAGCGCAAGTTCCTGGTGCCCGAGCCGCCCGACCTCTCGGGGGTGGCTTCGGACCCGGTCGAGCAGGGCTACCTCTCCCTCGGCGCCGACGGCGAGGTACGGCTGCGGCGCCGCAGCGAGCACCTCCTGCTCACCGTCAAGCGCGGCGAGGGCCTGGTGCGCGAGGAGTCGGAGGTCGAGCTCGACGCGCCACAATTCGACGCGCTGTGGCCGCTCACCGCGGGGCGGCGGCTGCGCAAGCGACGGCACGTGATCCCGCACGAGGGCCTCGAGATCGAGCTCGACGTCTACGAGGACGAGCTGGAGGGCCTCGCGGTCGCCGAGGTCGAGTTCCCCGACGAGGCCTCCGCCCGCGCCTTCACCCCGCCGGACTGGCTGGGCGCCGAGGTGACCGGCGACCCCGCGTACCTGAACGAGAGCCTCGCGGTCAACGGCCGCCCGGCCTGAGTCCCCTCAGGTCGGCGCGACCTTTTCGGCGCCCGCGATCACGTTCACGAACTGCTCCAGGTGCTTGGTGGTCC
>DASSYK010000049.1:0-3162 GCA_035703345.1 Solirubrobacterales bacterium | reverse complement strand
ACCACCTGCGAGACCACCCCGGGGTCGATCTCGGCGCGCCCGCCGAGCCGGGCGCCGTAGGCGATCTTCCCGCCGCCCCAGCCGAAGGCGATGCGTCCGTCGCGGGTCGTCCGGAAGTAGTGGAGCATCGCCCGGCAGTCGGTGATGCACTCGCCGCCGGTCCAGCCGATCTCCTCGAGCAGGTCCGGGACCGGCTCGGTCAGGGCGATGTGGCTCGAGGTGACCGTGAGGTGCGGGCGCAGCGGCGAGCGCGGCGCCGCGGCCGCCGGCCCGAACGCGAGCACGCAGCTCCCGGCGCGGATGCGCGCGCCCGGGGTCTCGGCCGCGCAGCCCCAGGGGCCGGCGCGCAGGCGCCGCACCGGCGAGCGCTCGAAGACGGTGACGTTCTCGCGGGCCGCGAGACGCTCGCGCAGGCCCCGGGCGAGCCGCGCGGGCTGCACCGTCGCCGAGGCCGGGAAGAAGGCGCCGCCGCGGAAGCGCGGCGAGGCGCAGCGGGCGGCGACCTGCTCCGGGGTCTCCTCCTGGATCGCCTCGGGCGAGCCGAGGCGGCCGGCGATCGCCGCAGCTTCCGACCAGGTCCCGTCCTGGGCCGGGGCGGCCGAGACCTGGAGGTAGCCGCCGCGATGGAACCAGGCGTCCACCTCCTGCTCGGAGCAGAAGGCCTCGATCGCGTCGACCGCGGCTTCGGCCGCGCGCGCGATCTCCAGCGCGGGCCCGTCGCCGTAGCGCTCGCAGAGGCCGCGGATGCCGAGCCACATGGTGTTGGCGAAGCCGCCGTTGCGCCCGCTCGGTCCGTGCCCGCAGGTGTGCGCCTCGACCAGCACCACGCGAGCGCCCGGCTCGAGCTCGGAGATCTGCCAGGCGGTCCACATGCCCGTGTAGCCGCCGCCCACCACGAGGACGTCGCACTCCAGCTCGCCCGTCGCGGGCGGCAGATCGGGGGTGCTCCCTGCCTCCTCGAGCCAGTAACCGTGGGCACTGTGCTTCATGGGCGACGGATCCTCGCAGGAAGGGAACCCCGGCCCCGGCCCGAAATGGGAACGCGGATGCCTGCGATCGACACGACGCCGCGATCGATCACGCGCTCGGTCCTGACCGTGGTCGCGGTCCTGCTCATCCTCTACGTGCTCTACCTGCTGCGCAAGCCGCTGAGCTGGCTGGTGATCGCCGCGTTCATCGCGATCGCGGCGGCGGGGCCGGTCAACTTCTTCCAGCGCTACATGAAGCGCGGCCTGGCGATCGCGGTCGTCTACATCATCTTGATCCTGATCCCGGTGGGGCTGGGAGCCCTGCTGATCCCCCCGATCGTGAGCCAGATCGAGGACCTGGCCGCGAACGCGCCCGAGTACGCGCAGGACGTCGAGGACTTCATCCAGCGCAACGACACGCTCCAGAACCTCAACGACGACTACGACATCACGACCAAGCTGAGCGATGAGGCCGAGAAGCTCCCCGAGAAGATCCCCGACGCCGCGGGCGTCCTCTCGGACATCGGCGTCGGCTTCGTCAATTCGGTCTTCGCCGGGCTGACGATCCTGATCCTCAGCATCTTCATGGTGGGCGGCGGGCCGCGCTGGGTGAACTCCTTCGTCCAGATGCAGCACCCGGACCACGCCGAGCGGATCGAGCGGACGCTGAGCCGGATCGCGACCGCCGTCGGCAACTACGTCGGCGGGGCGCTGCTGCAGGCGACCATCGCGGGGCTCGCGTCATTCGTCGTGCTGACGATCCTCGGGGCGCCGTTCGCGGGACCGCTCGCCGTGATCGTCTTCTTCTTCGACCTCATCCCCGTCATCGGCGCGACGATCGCCGCCTTCCTGGTGGCGATCGTGATGCTGTTCGTCGACTTCCCCGTCGGGCTGATCGTCTGGGTCGTCTTCGCGATCGTCTACCAGCAGGTCGAGAACTACCTGATCCAGCCGCAGATCCAGAAGCGCGCGACCGAGATCGAGCCGTTCATCGTCCTCGTCGCCGTCCTCTGCGGCTCGACGCTCTTCGGGGTGGTCGGGGCCGTGCTCGCGATCCCGACCGCGGCCTCGATCCAGATCGCGATCCACGAGTGGCGCGAGTATCGGCGCGCTCTGGTGCTGGGCCCCGAGTCGGAGCCGCCCCCCGGCGGCTCGCCGGGACTCGCCGCGCCGTAGGGCCGCCCGGTCAGGCGCCCGGGCGCAGCAGCACCTTCAGCTGCTCCGTACCGGGCCGGCGCAGCTCGTCGAAGAGCTCCTGCGCGCGGCTCAGCGGGGCGACCTCGGTGACGAGGCTCTCGGCCGGGATCTCGCCCGAGGCGAGCAGCTCGATCGCGCGGGCGAAGTCCTCGCGCCGGTAGGCGAAGGCGCCCTGGATCCGCGCCTCCTTGAGGATCAGCAGCAGCTGGTTGAGCGGCACCGGCTCCTCGAGCACCCCGGCGGAGACGACCGTGCCCGCTCCGCGGACGAGCTCCAGCGCCAGCCCCAGCGCTTCCGGGTGCCCGGCGCACTCGAGCACCGTGGCGGGCAGCTCGCCACCGAGCTTCTCGACGACCGAGTGGTGTACGCCCTCGAGCGGGAGAGCCGTGAAGCCGAGCTCCTCGATCGCCGCGCGGCGGCTCTCTCCCGGCTCGACCACGACGAGCCGCTCGTAGCCGGCGGCGCGCGCCGCCAGCGAGCTCATCACGCCGATCGGCCCCGCGCCGAGGACGACGGCCGGCTGTGACGGGTCGCCGCCCGCGAGCGAGACGGCGTGCACGCCGACCGCCAGGGGCTCGACCAGCGCGCCGTGCTCGTCGGAGACCTCGTCGGGCAGCCGGAAGAGGGTGGTGGCGTCGACGACGACGCGCTCCGCGTATGCGCCCTGGCGGCCGCCCAGGCCGTGGCCGCGCAGCGGCAGCTGCATGCAGATGTGGGAGTTGCCGGCGAGGCAGTTCGGGCACTCGCCGCAGGGGGCGCCGGGGTACACGCTGACCCGCTCGCCCGGCGCCCAGCCGCCGACGCCCTCGCCGACGGCGGCGACGCGGCCGGAGAACTCGTGGCCCATCACGGTCCCGGGCGCGATCATGGGCGAGGGCAGCATGTGGAGGTCCGAGCCGCAGATCCCGCAGAAGGCGACGTCGACCGCGACCTCGCCCGCGCCGGGCTCGGGATCGGGCAGCTCGACCTCGGCGAGGCCGCGCTCCTCGGTCACCTC
>DASSYK010000026.1:0-2328 GCA_035703345.1 Solirubrobacterales bacterium | reverse complement strand
GGCTCGAGACAGCGCAGCGTCTAGCTGCCGACCTCGGACGGCGGGGCGAGGGAGCCCGGGGCTCCCTCCCCAGCCGGGTCGAGGATCAGGCTCGCGACCAGCTCCGGCTGGTCCCAGGTCGGGACGTGGCCGGCGTCCGCCATCACGACCTGGCGGACGCGCGGCGGCAGGACCCCGTCGGGCAGCGGGCGGTTGCGGACGAGGCGGTCGTGCTCGCCCCACGCCAGGGTGAGCGGCACGTCGACGTCCGAGACATCCCCGATGACGTCGGCCCGCATCGCGGCGTTGGCCGCGTCGTAGGCGCTGCCGCGCCCGTACCCGCGCACGAGCTCCGCCGCCTCCCGCCGCGTGACCCGCTCGGGGTGGCGCATCTGGCCGATCAGGGCCGACCGCTTGACGCGGTCGCTCGCCATCAGCAGGCCCGCGAAGGGGCTCAGCGCCCTGGCGGCGGGCCGCGCCGGGCTCGTCCGCGGCTCCAGCGGGGCCCGCCAGAAGCCGGCCGTGTTCAGGCCCGTGACCGAGCGGGCGCGGCCGCGCCTGCCGCACTCGATCGCGACCCAGCCGCCGAGCGAGTTGCCGCAGACGTGGGGATGGCCGTCCAGCCCGAGGGAGTCGTAGAAGTCGAGGATCGCGGCGCACAGGTTCCGCGCCGTCGGCTCCGTGCCCGCGGGCAGGGCCGGGGAGCGGCCGAAGCCGGGCATGTCGAGCGCGACGACCTCGCGGTGCTCCGCGAGCTGCTCGAGAACCGGGTCCCAGATCGCGAGGGTCCCGCCGAGCCCGTGCACGAGCAGCAGCGGCTCGCCGGAGCCCGTGCGGATGTGGTGGAGGGGCATTGCCATCAGGGCTGATACGCCGTCGGGGCCCGAGCGGATGCCTAGAGGTCCAGCTCGTACTCGAGCCAGGTCGAGGCCTCCGCGCCCGTGCGGTCGTAGACCCTCTGGGCGCGGTGGTTGTCGGGGGCGGTGACCCACTCGAGCACGGGGGCGCCGCGCTCGCGGCAGCGCTCCGCGCAGACCCCGATCAGGGCGTCGGCGACGCCCTTGCCGCGGGCGGCGGGATCCACGAAGAGGTCCTCCAGCACCCCGATGCGGGCGCCGCGGGTGCTCGCCCATTTCCAGCCCATCGCCGCGAACCCGACGATTCGCCCGTCCTCGGCGGCGACGTAGAGCGAGCCCTGCTCGGGGTCGGCGATCAGCGCCCGGGCCATCTCCAGCAGCCCCCCGTCGGCGGGGCCGACCTCGTAGAAGTCGCAGTAGGCGCGCATCAGCGGGAGAACCTCGGCCACCTCGCCGGCCTCGGCGGGCCTGATCTCGACGCCGTCGGCCAGGGCGCGGGGCTGTTCGGTCGGCTCGGCCGCCATCGGCGCCCGATACTAGGCTGTCCCCATGCTCGGGACCCGCTTTGCAGCGCTGCTCGGAGCGCTGGCGCTCGCCGCCGGCCTCGCCGCCTGCAGCGAGAAGGACGAGCCGGACCTGACCGCGGCCGCGACCACGACCGGCTCGGAGATCCCCGGCTTCGCGATCGAGGGAACCTGGTCGGGTGAGCTCCAGCAGGCGAAGCTGAAGCCGTTCACGGTGACGGCGACGATCGGCTCGCTCGAGGACCCCGCACAGAACACGGTCAACTACAGCGGCATCGACTGCGGCGGCAACTGGACCTACCTGGGCCGGGACGGCACCGCGTACCGGTTCCGCGAGGTGATCAACCGCGGCAAGGGCGGCAACTGCACGGGCAAGGGCATCGTCAGGCTCAACCCCTTCGACGCGAACGGCGTCGACTACGACTTCCAGGGCGGCGGCGTGCGGAGCGCCGGCGTGCTGGCGCGCGTCACCGGCTGACCCCGCGGGCTAGCGCCCGATGTGGAAGCCGATCAGCTCGGGGATCCGGGCGATCCCGCGGTGCAGCGCGCTCGCCACCCGGCCCTCCTCCTCGGCGGTCTCCTTGGCGAGCAGCCCGGCGCGGATCGTGTTGCCCCCGAGCCAGCCCGCGAACCCCGTCGGGACCTTGACCGGGTTCGGCTCGACCAGGGCGAGGCGCGAGTGCTCGTCGCGGCGGTCGAGGGCGAGCGAGGCGAGGACGCCGCCCATCATCCGCGAGGGCCCGACCCCGTTGCCGGTGTAGCCGAAGGCCCCGTGGACCCTGTCGGCCCCGAGCTGCAGCGCGACGGGGAGGTGGCTCGGCGAGACGTCGATCGGGCCACCCCAGGCGTCGGTGATCGTGCGCCCCTCGAGGCCGGGGAAGAACGAGCGCAGGTCGGCCACCACCTGCGAGATCACCCCGGGGTCGATCTCGGCACGCCCGCCGAGCCGGGCGCCGTAGGCGATCTTC
>DASSYK010000109.1:0-13021 GCA_035703345.1 Solirubrobacterales bacterium | reverse complement strand
CTGCCTGCTGCTGAACGAGGACTCCGAGCTGCGCCCCGGCGCGGCCGCGGCGCTGATCGAGGCGCTCGAGGCCGACCCCCGCGCCGCGGCGGCCGGCGCGCAGCTGCTCAGCTCCGGCGGTGACCCGGTCCCCTGCGCCTGGCGCTTCCCGGGTTGGGGCACCGCGCTCGCCGGCGCCCTCTTCCTGCACCGGCGCTTCACCGTGCAGAGCCGCGGCACCGAGACCCGGGCGGTGGACTGGGTCCAGTCGAGCGCGATGCTGGTCCGCCGCGAGGCCGCCCTCCAAGTCGACTATCTCGATCCCGCCTTCTTCGTCTACTCGGACGAGACGGACTTCTGCCGCCGCCTCGCGGACCGCGGCTGGCGGATCCTCTTCGTCCCCGCGGCCGAGGCCGTCCACCACGACCAGATGGCCAGCGATCTCGCCGGCGCCCGGCGCCGCGTCGTCGAGTACCACCGCAACCGCGACCTCTACCTCCGCAAGCACCGCGGCCCCCGGACCGCCGCGCTGATGCGCCCGCTGCTCGCCTTCCCCTACGTTCTGCGCGCGCTGGCGGCCCTGGTGCTGCCGGGCCGGGATCCCCGCCGCTTCTGGATGCACGCGCGGCAGGCGCTGCGGCCGGGACAGGGCGCGGGGATCAGGGAGGCGGCGGAGACGTTCAACGCGCGCCTCGAGCCGACGCCGGACTAGATCCGCGCGTCCTCGTCGCGCTGCTCGGCCTCCAGGGTCTCCCGGGTGAGGCGGGGGCCGCGTCCGGGCTCCGCCTCCGGCTCCTCGGCGGGCGCCCGCTCGCGCAGGTTGCGAAGGGCGGCGCGGATCGCCGCGGGGGTCAGGTTGTTCGCCGCCGCGCGGCGCTCCTCCTCGCTGAGGAAGCCGGTCGCGTAGAGGACCGCGGGGTAGACGAGCCAGAGCGCGACGCGACCGGCGAGCCCGTCCAGCCCGTCGGTCGGGAGCAGCAGCTCCCCGGCGGCTACGAGAATGGCCGCGAGCACAGCGGCCTGGCCGAGTCGCGGCCACTCGTAGGGCACGGAGAACAGGCGCTGCGTGAAGACGTACATCAGGACCAGCACGACCGCGTACGAGGCCACGAGGGCGATGCCCGCGCCGACGATCCCGAGCGCCGGGATCAGCGCGAGGTTGAGCGCGATGTTCACGAGCGTCCCTGCGGCGGTCGCCGGGAAGTTGAACTCGGTGCGGCCCGTGCGCCCGAGCACGACGACCAGCGCCAGATAGAGCGCGTAGAGCATCACCCCGGTCGCGACCAGGCCGATCGCCTCGTAGGAGCCGAAGAACTCCGGCGCGGCGAGCGCGCGCACGATCCAGCGCGAGAGCAGCCACATGCCGGCCACGAAGAAGGTGCAGACGACGAAGAACCAGGTGACGATCACCGCGTAGGCGCGACGGGCCTCGTCGTCGTCGCGGATCGAGTACGCGAGCGGCGGCCAGGCGAGCTGGAAGCCCTTGACCAGCACGTTGACCGCCTGGGCGAACTTCACCGAGAGGCTGTAGAGGCCGGCGTCGCCAAGCCCCGCGAGCCGGACCAGCAGCAGCCGGTCGATGAAGTTGAGCGAGTAGAGCGAGAGCTCCGCGGGCATCGTCGGCAGGCCGAATCGGGTCATCCGGCGCAGCAGGGGGAAATCCGGGACCAGCGCGAGGCGGCGCCGCTGCGTCAACAGCAGCGCGACCAGGAAGACGGCGCCCGTCGCGTACTGGCCGAGCAGCAGGCCCTCGGCTCCGCGGTCCTCGAAGACGACGAGCCAGACCGTGGCCGGGATCGTCACCAGCACGTTGGCGACGGTGAAGGCGAGGAAGGCCTTGGCGCGCTCGTCGAGGCGGAAGAGCGCCAGCAGGAACTCGTACATCGTGAAGATCCAGAGACCGCCGATCGCGACCCGCACCAGGCCGGCGTCGGAGCGGTCGAGCACGAGCTGGGAGATCGGCTCGGCCAGCGGCATCAGGATCGCGAGGCCGAGCGTGGCGCTCCAGAAGAGCGACGCGAAGCCGGTCTTGACCACCCGGTCCGGCGCCTCCTCCGTCTTGTAGTAGAAGCGCAGCAGCGCCTCGATCGCGCCGAGGCGGATGACGATGCTGGCGGCGATCACGCCCGTGATCAGGACCTCGGCGGCGCCGTAGTCGTCCGGGCTCAGGTGCCGCGTGTAGAGCGGCAGCAGGGCGACGGCGATCAGCTTCGAAAGGACGCTCGAGGCCGTGTAGGCGGCGCCCGTGGTCGCGAGCCGGCGCAGGTAACCGGTCATCCAGGTCCTTCGCGAGCGCGGCGCGCCCCTGCCGCCAGCCCGCCACCGGCCGCGAGCAGGGCCCAAGTCAGCGGGTCGGTGAGATAGCCCGCGTAGCCGATCGTGTGGATCAGCAGGGCGGCGAACGCGGCCACGAGGCCCACCCGCGCGAGGCCCTGGATCGCGCCCTGGTCCTCGAAGGGGTCCCCGATCGCGTCGGGCGGCGCGCCGAAGCCCGGCGCCAGACGCCGCATCCCGAGCAGGAGCGTCCACGCGGCCGCAACCAGCAGCCCGGCGTAGGCGATCAGCCCGACCGCGCCCTGCTCCGCGCCGACCGTCACCGGCTCGTTGTGGGAGATCGCGGGCTTGCCGGTGGTGAGGTCCTCCTGCTCGCGGAAGGCGAGCGGGAACGAGGCGGATCCGTGGCCGACGAGCGGCTCGGACCTGGCCAGGTCGACCCCGCCCTCGATCAGGCTGGAGCGCCCGCTGCTGATCTCGCGCGGGTCGTCCTCGGACTCTGAGGTGCCGCCGATCACGAGCACCGCCGCGACCGCCGCGGCGACGACGAACGGCGTCGCCAGAGCGGTCCAGAGCAGGCTGTAGCGCAGCGCGCAGAGCGCCGTGATGCCGCAGAGCAGCGCGATGAAGCTCGTCTGGGAGAAACTGAAGAGCAGGCCGGCGAAAATCAGGGCACCCAGGAGCGCGAGCGCCGCGATCCGCGCCGGGCGGCGGGTCCAGACCAGCACCGTCGCCAGCATGACCAGGGCGAGGGCGAGGTAGCGGCCGTAGATGTTCGGGTCCCAGAACAGCGAGTTGACGCGGAAGTACAGGTGGAACTCGTTGGAGCGTTCCAGCGCCGGGTTCCAGAAGATCTCGGTCGCCGCAAACTGCCCGATCCCAACCAGGGAGAAGACCGCCGCCTCGGCCGCGAACACCCCGAGCGTGGCCGCGAGGACGCGCGGCGTCCAGCGCACCTCGGTCAGCAGGACGAACATGGCCGCGAACGGGATCAGGAAGAAGGCGATGTTCCGGGTCGCGAAGGCGACGTCATTCGTGTAGGCGGCCTGCACGGCATAGAGGACGGTCGCGACCGCGATCGCGACCAGCAGGGCCCGCGGCGGCGGCTCGGGGGGCTCGCGGTCGCGGCGGAACGCGTCGAGCGCGAAGGCGATCGCCCCGGCTCCGATCACGGCGTAGAGGGGGAGCAGCAGGTTCGCCTCCTCCCCGCTCACCTCGATCGGGATCCGGAAGGGCAGCGCGGCCACCAGCAGGACCGGCAGCACCAGGGGCAACCTGTACAGGAGCAGGGCGAGCGCCGACAGCACGGCCACGCCGCCGACGACTCCGGCCACCAGCACGCCGGTCCGGGCCGACTCCGCCTCGTCCCATCCCTGGCCGGCGACGAGCGCGGCGGCGATCGCGAGCGCGGCGAGCACCAGTGGTGCGCGCAGGCGCCGGCCGCGCACCAGCAGCGCCGCGGCCAGGAGCGCCGTGCCCGCGATCGAGCCGAGTACCTCCAGCGTCTCGGTCATCGCGGCGGGGCCTCGGTCACGTGGAGCTTCTCGCCCGAGATCAGCTCCAGCTCGTCGCTGCTGCGGGTCAGGCGCAGCCTGTAGGTGCCCCGCGGGACGGCGGCGCCGGCGTCGTCGCGCCCGTCCCAGTCGAAGCAGTTGGCCGTCGCCTTCCTGCGCGCAACGGGGTCGTCGATCCCCGGCGGCGGGTCGCTCTCCAGCGCCGCGTCCGGAGCCAGCACCCGCACGACCGCCTCGTCGCGGTTGACGAGGGCGACCTCGTAGCTCCCGTCGCGGGCGACCTGGAAGCAGACCCGATAGCGCGGCCCCTCGCGGGTCCGCAGCCGGATGTCGCTGACCAGCGTGCCCTCCGAGCGCAGGCGCTGGGTCACCGCCATCGCTCCGATCGTCCCGAGCAAGAGCGCCGCGATGCAGATTGCGGCGACGAGGCCCGGTTTGCGAGCCGAGCGGGTCAGTCGCCCAGGGTCCCGGAGGTGGCCCCGGTGCCGGCCGAGGTGCTGGCGCCGGTCGCCTTGTCCTCACCGAGCACGACGGCCACCTGCGCGCCCTCCGCGATGCTGCGGACCTCCTGGTCCATCGGCTCCGTCGACTGGATCTGGAGCAGCTGCCCGACCTCGCGGGCGCAGGCCTCGCCTCCGCTGTCGAACATCACCGTGGAGGTGTCGAACCCGGTCTCGGTGTTGGTCACCTTGCCGGTCTCGTAGCTGCGGTCCTTGAGCTGCTTCGAGAAGGTCCCGGCGAGGCCGGCCTCGGCCGTGCCGTTGAGGACCGCGATCTGCGTCCCGCTCGGGCACGCGGCGCTGGCCGCCTGCTTCTGGCCCGTGCCCGCGGGCTCGTTGTCGTCCCCGCCGAGGATGCGGTTCGCGCCGAACGCGATGCCCGCGATCAGGATGATGGCGCCGACCGCGATCACGGCCGCCGAGGGGATGTTGCTGACGCGGCCGCCGAGGTCGCCCTCCTCCTCGCGCCGGCGCTCCTCGAAGCGCTGCCTGCGCTCGGCCGCCTGGCGGGCGAGCTCCGCCCGCCTGAAGGCCTCGGCTTCGGTGGGGGCCGAGGCGGCTGCGGTGCGCGCGGCGGCCTCCGGGTCGGCGGGCGCGGTCACGGCGGTGGGGGCCCGCTCGGCCCCCTCCCCCGGGCGGGCGGGCTCGCCCTCGACGAGGAACTCGGCGTTTTCGCGCAGGCGCCGCACATCTCGCGCTTGGGCGAAATAAAGGAGGGCCAGCACCGCCAACCCGAAGAAGGCGGCCAGGCCCGCGACAGCCCCTACGTCACGAAGCAGGTCCATGGCGTGCGGCGCGAGATGTTAGAGCGCCGGGTCCGATCGGCGCGGGCTCGACCGCTTCTCAGGCGTCGAGGCTGAGCCGGGCGGCCTCGCGCCGCTCGTTGACGAGCCCGACTGTCCGCTCCGCCAGATGCGCCTCGTCTCCCTCGCGAACGAGCTGCTCGAGCCGCGTCACGGCGCCGCCGACCCACTCGGGATCCAGCGGCGCGCGACGCACGGCCCGCACGATCTTGTCGGCGCCGGTGGCCTGCGGGCGCTCGTCGGAGTTGAAGAGCTCCTCGTGGACCTTCTCGCCGGGGCGCGCTCCGGTGATCTCGATCGCGATGTCCGCCTCGGGCTCGTAGCCGGCGAGACGGATCATGTTGTGCGCGAGATCGATGATCTTCACGGGCTCGCCCATCTCCAGCACGAAGACCTCGCCGGTCCCCGCGCCGACGTCGCCGGCGCGGATCACGAGCTGGACCGCCTCCGGAATCGTCATGAAGTAGCGGGTCATCTCCGGGTCGGTGACCGTAACCGGGCCACCGCGCTCGATCTGGTTGCGGAAGATCGGCACCACGCTCCCCGAGGAAGCGAGCACGTTCCCGAACCGGACCGTGATGAAGCGCGTCTGCGGGTGGCGGTGGCGCGCCGCCTCCACGATCCACTCGGCCATCGCCTTCGAGGCGCCCATGACCGTGCGCGGGTTGACCGCCTTGTCGGTGGAGACGAGCACGAAGCGCTCGCAACCCGAGGCGGCCGCGGTCTCGGCGGTCACCCGGGTGGCGATCGCGTTGTTCCGCACCGCCTCGAGCGGGTTCACCTCCATCAGGCCCACGTGCTTGTAGGCGGCGGCGTGAAACACCACGTCGGGGTGGAAGCGCTGCATCACCTCGAGCATGCGGTCGGGCTCCTTGCAGTCGGCGAGCACGGCCTCGACCCGGGTGAAATGGCGCTCCTCGTTCATCTCCCGATCGATCTGAAAGAGGTTGTCCTCGGCGTGGTCGATCATCACCAGGAGCTTCGGCCGGACGCGGGCGACCTGCCGCACCAGCTCCGAGCCGATCGAGCCGCCGGCGCCGGTGACGAGCACGATCTTGTCCTGGAGGTAGGCGCCGACCCGGTCGAGCTCCATCTTGATCGGCTCGCGGCCGAGCACGTCCTCGACTTGGACCTCGCGCAGCTGGCGGTTGAGCTGGACCCCGCCGCGCAGCAGCTCGAACACCGTCGGCAGCGTGCGGACCGCGACATCGCGCTCGCGGCAGGCGGCGACCACCTTCCCGCGCAGTTCGCCCGGCGCCGAGGGGATCGCGATCGTGACCTCGTCCGGCGAGGTCTCGTCGAGCACCTTGCCGATCTCGTCGGTGGAGCCGAGCACCTTCACGCCATGCAGGCGCGAACCCCGCATCCGCGGGTTGTCGTCGAGGTATCCGATCGCGCGCACGCCGAGGTTCGGGTTGAGCTGCAGCTCGCGCACGACCATCTGGCCGCCCGAGCCGGCGCCGACGACGAGCACGTTGCGCTGCCTGCCCTGGGCGCGGGCCCGGTTGGGCCGCTCCGCGACCGTCCTGGCGAGCAGGCGCACGCCGCCGACCATCACCAGCGTCAGCAGGAAGTCGGTGACCAGCACCGAGCGCGGGATCGGGTCGGCGAAGGGCTGGATCAGCAGGAAGGCGACCGCAAGGATCGCGGTCGAGACCGCGCAGCCGCGCAGCACGCCGACCAGGTCCGGCATGCGGAAGTAGCGCCACCACTTGTCGTAGAGGCCGAAGGCGCCGAAGACGATCAGCTTCCCGACCACCACGACGCCGATCGAGCCCCAGAGCATGTCGCGGTAGCGATCGGGGACGCCTCCCTCGGTCTCGAGGAAGCGCAGGCGGAAGGCCGCGTAGAAGGCGACGCCGACCAGAACGGCGTCGATCGCGATCTGCTGGGCCCGGTGCCGGAAAACGGGGTGCCGGAGGGGGTTCACCGACGTGAATCCTGCCACGTCCGGGGACCAACCTCCGCACGGACGAGATCAATCCGCACGTCTCCCCTAGCATTGCGCGCTCGTGACGGACTTCATCGTGGACCCGCTGGTCGAGTTCTGCGTCGACGTGATCGGTGAGATCGGCTACATCGGCATCTTCCTGCTGATGCTGGTCGAGAGCGCCAACATCCCGATGCCGAGCGAGGCGACCATGCTGTTCGCCGGCTTCAAGGTCGACGAGGGCGAGCTGACGCTGCTCGGCATCACCGCCGCGGGCGTGCTCGGGAACATCGTCGGCTCCTGGGGCGGCTACGCGATCGGTTACTACGGCCGCGAGGAGCTCCTCGAGCGGCACCACGTCTTCCACGTCAGCCCGAAGCAGATGGCCCGCGTCGAGGGCTGGTTCGACCACTACGGCGGCATCACGGTCTTCTTCACGCGCATGCTCCCGATCGTGCGGACCTTCGTCTCGACGCCCGCCGGCGCGGCGCACATGCCCTTCTGGCGGTTCACCCTGTACACGGCGCTCGGCTGCATCCCGTGGGTGCTGATGCTCGGCTTCATCGGCCAGCAGGTCGGCGCCAACTGGGAGGAGTGGCGCGACAAGCTCCACTACTTCGACTACGCGGTCCTCGCCGGCCTGATCGCCCTGGCGGCCTGGGGCCTGATCCGCTGGCGCCGGGGCCGATCGGGCCCGGACGCCGCCGAGCCGGAGGACGGCCGCGACCCGCGCGCCGAGGCCAAGCCGGCCACCGAGGCCTGAGGAGCGATGGATCCGGACACCGGCTCGGAGGCGATTCCGCCCTCGCGAGCGGTGGCGCTGGGGATCGTCCAGGGGCCGGCCGAGCTGCTGCCCGTCTCCAGCTCGGCGCACCTCAGCCTGATCCCCTGGCTCGCGGGCTGGGACTGGGAGCGCTACGACCCCGAGCTGCGCAAGAGCTTCGAGGTCGCCCTGCACGCCGGGGCCGCCGCGGCGCTGCTGCTCGGCCAGCGCCACGTGATCGCCGCCGAGCTCTCCACGTTCGACACGCGCAAGGCGGCGGTGCTGGCGCTCTCCTCGCTCACCCCCGCCGCGGTCGGCCTCGCCCTCGAGAGGCCGGTCGAGCGGCGCCTCGGCGGGCCCCTTCCGACGGCGATCGGCCTGATCGTGGGGGCGATCGCGATGGTGATCGCCGACCGCCGGCCCCAGCACCGCAAGCGCGACCGCACGGTCCCGATGGACGGGCTCGCGCTCGGCCTCGCCCAGGCCGCGGCCCTCGCCCCGGGCGTCTCGCGGAACGGCGCGACGCTGACCGCCGCGCGCTGGCGCGGCTTCGGCCGGGAGCACGCGAACATGCTCTCGCGGACCGTGGCCCTGCCGGTGATCGTCGCGGCGAGCGTCCTCAAGGCCGTGCGGCTGCGCAAGCGCGGCCTGCCGCCGGCGCAGCGCAAGGCCTTCGCCGCAGGCACCGCCGCCTCCTTCGGCTCAACGCTGGCGTCACAGGAGCTGATCAGGGTGGTCGAGCGCGACAGCGCGCTCTGGCCGTACGCCGCCTACCGGATCGCCCTGGCGATGTTGGTGCTGGGCAGGCTGGCGGCACAGCGCGTCCGCGCGGGCGGCGAGGATGGCGCCGCGATGATCAGCGGAAACGGGCGTACGGCCAACGGCTACCACCCGGAGCGTCTCTCTGCGGCGCCGTCGGGCGGCGAGGGCGCGTGAGCGGCGACGCCTACGCGCGCGCCGGCATCAGCCAGCGGGACGCGGACGACGCCGTCCGCGCGCTCATCGGGGCGCTGGCCGCGGGCGCGTCCGGAGGCGAGAGCCGCCAGGTCCTGGCCAGCGGCCACTACGCCAACGTGGTCCGCATCGACGACCGCACCGGGATCGCCCTCACCACCGACGGGGTCGGCACCAAGCTCCTGGTCGCCGAGCAGCTCGGCCGCTGGGACACCGTCGGGATCGACTGCGTGGCCATGAACGTCAACGACGTCATCTGCGTCGGGGCGCGGCCCCTGGCGATGGTCGACTACCTCGCCGTGGACCGCGCCGACGCCGCGGTCGCCGCCGAGATCGGCAAGGGCCTCGCGGCCGGCGCCGAGCGGGCCGGGGTCGAGATCGTCGGCGGCGAGCTGGCCCAGCTCGGCGAGCTGATCCGCGGCCTCGACCTCGCGGGCGCCTGCTTCGGCACGGTCCCGCTCGACGGCATGGTCACCGGGACCGCTCTCGAGCCCGGCGACGCCGTGATCGGGCTCCCCTCCACCGGGCTGCACTCGAACGGCTATACGCTCGCGCGCAGCGCCCTGTCCGGGATCCCGCTCGACGACGACCGCCTCGGCCGGCCGCTGGGCGAGGCGCTTCTGGAGCCGACCGAGATCTACGTGAAGCCGGTCCTGGTGCTGCTCGACTCGCCGGTCGACGTCCGGGGCCTCGCCCACATCACCTCCGGCGGCCTCGCCAACCTCCTGCGCCTCGAGGCCGACGTCGGCTACGAGATCGACTCGCCCCTGCCGGTCCCGCCCCTCTTCGAGCTGATCCGCGAGCTGGCCGGCGTCCCCGACGACGAGATGCACGAGGTCTTCAACATGGGCTGCGGCTTCTGCTGCGTCGTCGCGGCCGGCGACGAGGAGGTGGCGCTCGAGCTGCTGCGCGGCCACTACCCCGGCGCGGCGCGGATCGGGACGGTCACCGCGGAAGCGGGGGTCGTCTCGAGAACCGGCAGCTAGGGAGGCTTGCCCGGAGCACCGCCCGGCGCGTCTCGTGGACGCTTTCCGGGCTATGGGCGGGAGAAGCGTCCAGGCACCCGTCCACCGGCTCTAACCGGGCGACCGCCGGCCGGCGGCGCTTTCCAGCACCGCCGCCATCTTCGCCGCCTGCTTCTTCACGTCGTGCTCCGCGGCCGCCTCGCGCGCCGCCGGGTTCGGCACCGGCATCGCCGCCGTTCGCTCCAGCGCCGCGAGCAGCGCCCCGTCGTCGGTCGGGTCCACCAGCACGCCGGCGTCGGGACTGACGAACTCCGGCGGGCCCCCCACCGTGGTCGCGACGACGGTGCGCTCCATCGCCATCGCCTCCAGCGTCGCCTGGCCGAAGGGCTCGATCAGCGAGGGCTGGCAGAGGACATCGCAGGCGGCGACCCAGCGCGGCACCTCGGACTGCGGGATGCGGCCTGTGAGGCGCACGCCGGGGCGCTGCTCCAGCTCCTGGCGAAGCGGGCCGTCGCCGACGAAGGCGAGGCGCCCGCGGCCGAGCCGCGCGAACGAGTCGGCGAGCCGAATCACGTTCTTGCGCTCGATCAGCGAGCCGACGCAGAGGAACGCCGGGCCGTCCCCCTCCCAGCTGAGCTCGCGGCGGGCGGGCTCGGCGGGCAGCGGCGCGAAGGCGTCGAGGTCGACGCCGCAGTCGGCGATCGAGAGCTTGTCCGCCGCCCCGGGCACCCGCTCGGTGAGACGGCCGGCGAGCCAGGCGGAGTTGGCGATCACGGCCGCCGAGCCCTTGACGATCCGCCGGGTCAGGGCGGTGACGCCCGGGATCCGGCCCAGGTTGGCGACGTCCTGGCCGTGTGCCATGAGGACGTGGGGGGCGCGCCCCGCCCGGGCCGCCAGCGCGCCGGCGGCGCCCGCCGGGAAGAGGAAGTGCGAGAAGACGACGTCCGGCCGGTTGCGCCGCGCGGCCCCGGCCGCCCGGCGGCAGAGGGTCGCGTACTTGGTCGGCGCGGCGCCGCGGCGGCTGATCGCGGCGACCTCCACCTCGTTGCCGAGCGCCTCGAGCTCGCGGCCCAGCGGCACCAGGAAGCTGCCGAGGTCGGGCTCCTCCGGGCTCGGCCACATCTGGGTGACCAGCAGGATCCTCACGACGCGAGCTCCCAGAGTGTGCCCGTCAGCGCGCTCGACGGCTTCAGCTTCCAGTCGCGAGCGAGGCCCCAGAGCTCCGCTTCGAGCACCGGGCGGGGGCGGGCGGCCAGCTCCTGGAGCTCGCGCGTCGCGCAGGTGCCGAAGCGGGCCATGGCGTCGAGCGGCTCGAGCGCGCCCGCGTTCACCTGGCGGGCGCCGGCCGCCAGCGCCGCGTCGCGCAGAGCCTGGGGCTCGAAGGAGTCGGAGCCTAGGAACCAGTTGCGCTCGCCGCCGTCGCCGACGAAGGCCAGCGAGGGGAAGCTGATGCGCTCGCGGCCCTCGGTATGGCTGAGGGCCCCGGCGTCACGGGCCTCGGCCGGGATGTCGCGAACCTCCTCGAGGTCCGCCCCGAAGGCCTCGAGGATCGCGTTGGAGCGGACGTCGATCTCGAAACGCTCGCGGTCGAGGCCCGCAGGCCCCGCCTCGGCGAGCAGGGCGTCCATGTGGTCGAGCTTGCGGCGCTCGAACATGATCCCCTCGCGCAGCCGGCGGAGGTAGCGGTAGCCGGCCTCCCAGCCCTGCTCCGCCGCCGCCTTGACCGCCTGGCATGCGGGGTAGGTCGAAGCCAGCGGGCTCTCCGTCCAGATCCGCGGGTCGCAGGGCATCCCGGTCGCCGCCGCCACGTCGAGCCAGTGCGAGATCAGGTCCGCGAAGCAGTCCGGGCCGGCGCCGATCCGGCTCGCGGAGTCCCGGTAGCCGCTGCCGTAGCGGCGCGCGAGGCCGCCCATGACCCAGGCGACCTCGAGCTCGCCGTCGAACTCCCACAGCAGACGGCGCAGCGCCGGCTCGGCCCCCCACGACCAGGTGCAGACGGGATCGGTGTAGAAGCGGACGCGGGCAGGCATGATGGTTTGAGCGCGGGATCTCAGCTTCGGCGCGCGGATTCCCGAAAATACACAGAGATGGATATGAGTCGAGAATGGCGAGTGTGAGCGGGACGGTCCTCTCGGGCCGCTACAAGCTTGGTTCCAAGCTCGGCTCGGGGGGGATGTCGACCGTCTACCTGGCGCAGGACGAGGTCCTCGACCGGCCGGTCGCGGTCAAGCTGCTGCACCGCGAGATCTCCGAGGAGGTCGACCAGCTCGAGCGCTTCCGCCGCGAGGCCCGGGCCGCGGCGCGGCTGTCCCACCCCAACCTGGTCAGCGTCATTGACGCCGGCGAGGATGAGGGGCGCCCCTACATCGTCTTCGAGTACGTCGAGGGCGACACCCTCAAGAAGCGGATCCAGCAGGAGGGCGAGATGCCCGTGGACGAGGCGATCGCGTACGCGATCGAGATCGGCCGTGGCCTGATCGCCGCCCACGGCCGCAAGCTCATCCACCGCGACGTGAAGCCGCAGAACGTCCTCATCGACCGCGACGGCCGCGCCAAGGTCACCGACTTCGGCATCGCGCGCTCGCTCGAGTCCGAGGGCATGACCGCCACCGGCCGCGTTCTCGGCACCACCGACTACGTCTCCCCGGAGCAGGCGATGGGCGAGGACGTCGACGAGCGCTCCGACGTCTACTCGCTCGGCGTGGTGTTCTACGAGATGCTCACCGGCGACGTGCCGTTCAGCGCCGAGACCCAGGTCGGCGTCGCCATGAAGCACGTCAACGAGCCGCTCCCCGACGTCCTCGCCAAGCGACCTGAAGTCTCCGCCGCGGTCGCCGCGGTCGTCGATCGCGCGACCACGAAGGACCCCCGCGACCGCTACGGCTCGGTCGGCGAGATGGTGCGCGACCTCGAGGCCACCCTGGAGGTCGCCGCTGCGCGCGGCGGCGGCACGCACGGGCAGGCGACAGCGGTCCTCGAGTCCGTGCCCCGCTCGCAGCGCAAGCTCGGCGGCGGCAGGAAGGTGTCGGGCCTCGGCGTCGCGATGGGAATCCTGGGCGTCGCGCTGATCGTCGCGGCGCTCATCCTCGGCGGGGACCGGCTCGGCGAGCTCGGCAGCGAGGACACGCCGAACGGCTCGAGCGAGGTCCGGCTCTCCGAGGACAGCGCCAAGGAGTTCGACCCCTCCCCCGGCGACGGCAGGGAGACCGACACCCAGAAGCTCGCCGTAGACGGCAACCCGACCACCGCCTGGGAGACCGAGCACTACGACAGCGAGGACTTCGGCGGCATCAAGGACGGCGTCGGCCTGATCGTGGAGGTCTCCGGCGAGCCCGTCGA
>DASSYK010000078.1:0-8622 GCA_035703345.1 Solirubrobacterales bacterium | reverse complement strand
GAGCGAGGCCGCGCGGGCGCCCTCGGCGTCGAGGTCCAGCGTGACGTTGCCGAAGCGGTCGACGTAGAGGGCGTGGGCGACGGCCCTCCCGCCCTCGACCACGGGCTGCGGCAGCTCGAGCCGGGTCAGCTCGGCCGGCTCGAACTTCTCCCCGGCCTCGTCGAGCCGGGCGCCGATCGCGAGGTGGGCGGCGACGGGGGCGAAGAGGTCGCGCCCGTGGAAGGTCGCCGAGACCGGCTCGAGCCGGAAGGGGGAGCGAGAGAGGTCGATCGCCCGCGCCGCGCCGCCGAAACGCTCGATCGCGGGCCAGAGCAGGCCGTTGTCGGGGCCGACCAGGAAGCGGCCCTCCTGCATCGTCGTCACCGCCACCGGGCGGCGCGCCGTGCCGACGCCGGGGTCGACGACCGCCAGGTGGACGCCGGGCGGGCAGAAGGGCAGCGCGTTCGCGAGTGCGAGCGCCCCCTGCCTGATCCCCTGGCGCCCGACGCCGTGGGTGAGGTCCACCAGCGGCGCGTCGGGCGCGATCTGCGTGATCACGGCCCGGCAGACGCCGGCGAACTCGTCCTCCTCGCCGTAGTCCGAGAGGAAGGTGATCGGCAGGGCGTCGGCCATGGGCGAATCCAATCACGGGGGATCACCGGGCGCCGGCCACATCCGCCCGCGCCGGTACCGCTCAGTCCGGGTGGTGCAGCGCCGCGATCGCCTGGAGGATCGCCGCGACGAGGCCGTCGATGTCGTGCTTCTCGGCCTCGACGTCCACCTCGAGGCCCGCCTCGCGAACCGCCTCGCTGGTGACGGGGCCGATCGAGACCACGCGGGCGCCCGCGGGCATGCGGTCGCCCAGCGCCTCGACCAGGTTGCGCACGGTCGAGGAGGAGGTGAAGGTGATGAAGTCGGCCGACTGCGCGGCCTCGATCTGGTCTTCGGACGGGTGCTCGGCGACCGTGTCGTACAGCGCGACCACGTCGACCTGCGCGCCGCGATCCCGCAGCGCGTCGGGGAGCACGTCGCGGGCCTCGGCGGCCCGGGCGAGAAGCACGGGCTTGCCCTCGAGTGGCAGCGAGGCGAGGGAGGAGACCAGGGACTCGGCGACGAAGCGCTCCGGGACGACCTCCGCGGCGATCCCGTGCTCGGCGAGGGCGCGGGCGGTGCCGGGGCCGATCGCGGCGACCTGCGCGTTGGCGAGGGCGCGGGCGTCGCGCCCCTGCTCGGCCATCGCCTCGAACAGGAGGCGCACGCCGTTCGGGCTCGTGAGGCAGACCAGCGCGTAGGCGTGAATGCCCTCGACCGCCCTGCTGAGCTCGTCGCTGTCGGTGCGCGGGGCGATGCGGATCGCGGGCAGCTCGATCGCCTCGGCGCCGAGTGCCTCCAGCCGCCGCGAGAGCTCGCTGGCCTGCGCGCGGGCGCGGGTGACGACCACCTTGACCCCGTGGAGCGGCCGGCGCTCGAGCCAGGCGATCTGCTCGCGGCGCGCTGCAACGGGGCCGACGACGGTCAGCGCCGGGGGCTTGATCTGCGCCTCGGCGGCCTCGGCGCCGATCCGCTCCAGCGGCGCGCTCACGACCCGCTGGCCCGGCAGGGTGCCGCGCTCGATCACGGCGGCCGGCTCGCTCGCGCTGCGCCCGGCCGCGATCAGCCGCTCGCTGATGCGCGGGAGCGAGCGCACACCCATGTAGAAGACGAGCGTGCCCGGGAAGCGGGCGAGCGCGTCGTAGTCGAGCGACGTCTCGGGCTTGGCCGGGTCCTCGTGCCCGGTGATGAAGGCGACCGCTGAGGCCTCCTCGCGATGGGTGACGGGAATCCCCGCGTAGGCGGGGGCGGCGACGCCGGCGGAGATCCCGGGCACGACCTCGAAGGGGATGCCGGCCGCGGCGAGCGCCTCGGCCTCCTCGCCGCCGCGCCCGAAGACGAACGGGTCCCCGCCCTTCAGCCGCACCACCAGCTTGCCCTCGCGGGCGTGCTTCACGAGCATCTCGTTGATCCGCTCCTGCGTGATGCTCGGCTTGCCGGGCTCCTTGCCGACGTAGATCAGCTCCGCCTCGGGCCGCGCGACGTCGAGCGCGCCGTCAGGGATCAGGCGGTCGTACACGACGACGTCGGCCGCCACCAGCAGCTCGAGGGCGCGAGCGGTCATCAGCCCCGGGTCGCCGGGGCCCGCCCCGACGAGGTAGGCGATGCCGGGCGAGCCGCTCACGATGCCGCTGCTGCCATCTGCTCGGCGCGGTCGAGGAGCTCCCGCGCCCCCGCCGAGCGCATCCTCTCGGCGAGCCGCCGCCCGAGCTCCTCGGGCTCGCTCGCGTCAGCCTCCACCTCGTCGCGAATCCACTCGCTGCCGTCCGGGAGGCCGCAGAAGCCGAGCGCCCGCATCCGGCTGGTGGAGATCGTCGCGCTGGCGCCCACCGGCGTGTTGCAGCTCGCGTCCAGGGACGCGACCGCGGCGCGCTCGCAGCTGATCTCGGCGAGGGCCCTGCGGTCGGTGATGACCTGAGCCAGGACCTCAGGGGCATCGTCCAGGCGCGACTCGATGATCAGGGCGCCCTGCCCGGCGGCGGGGGTGAGGACGTCGACGGGGAAGCGGAAGGAGATCTCGTCCTCCCGGCCGAGCCGGCGCAACCCCGCCGCGGCGAGGACGAGCCCGTCGAGAGCGCCCTCGGCGAGCTTCCGCAGGCGCGTGTCCACGTTGCCGCGGATGGGCTCGATGCGCAGGTCGGGGCGCGCCGCCAGCAGCTGGGCGCGGCGGCGCAGGCTCGAGGTCCCCACGCGCGCGCCCTGCGGAAGCTCGTCCAGCGAGGCGCCCTCGCCGACGTAGGCGTCGCGCGGGTCCTCGCGGGCCGGCACGCCGGCTATCTCGAGGCCGTCGGGGATCTCGGTCGGCAGGTCCTTGGCGGAGTGCACGGCCAGGTCGACCTCCCCGGCGAGAAGCGCCCGCTCGATCTCGCCGACGAACCGGGCCTTGTCCCCGCCGGGCTCGCCGAACGGCGCCGGAGGCGCACCCCCCGGGCGCTCGTCGCCGGCGGTGCGGATCGTGACGGCCTCGGCTCCGTCGAGAGCCTCCGCCACGCTCTCGGCCTGGGCCAGCGCGAGCGCGCTGCCCCTCGTGCCGAGTCGCAACGCGGGGAACTCGCCCACGGGCCTAGCGGCGCTCGTTGCGGCGCCGGCGCTCCTCGAGCGAGGCGACCGGCGAGGAGCTGGCCTCCTCTGGCTCGGTGCCCGCGTCGAGGCCGAACAGCTCGCGCAGCGCGCTGACGTAGAGATAGGAGTCCTCGCGGTCGGCCGCGCCCTTGATCCGCAGGGTGGGCTCGTGCAGCAGGCGGGAGGCGATGGCGCGGGCGAGCATGTCCACGCGCTCGCGGTCGGCGTCGCTGAGCGACTCCCAGCGCTGCTCGTTCTCGCTCAGAACCTGGTCGACGATGGCGTTGGCGCGCTCGCGCAGCGCGCTCACGGTCGGCACCACCTCCTGGGAGCCGAGCCAGCTCTCGAAGCGGCTCAGCTCGGAGTCGAGGATCGCTTGGGCGCGACGCGCCTCGGCGGCGCGGCCGGAGACGTTGCGCTCGACGATCGCCTGCACGTCGTCGACGTCGTGCAGCGTCACGCCGACGAGCTCGCGGCAGGCCGGGTCGATGTCGCGCGGCACGGCGAGGTCGATCAGGATCAGGTCGCGGCCGTTGCGCCGGCCCATCACGACCTCCATCTCGCTGCGCTCGATCAGGTGGTGCGGGGACTCCGTGGTCGAGACGACGATGTCGGCGCGCTCGAGCTGGGCGGGCATGTCCTCGATCCGCACGGCGGTGCCGCCGAAGCGCTCGGCGAGGCCGATGGCGCGGTTGTGGCGGCGGTTGGCGACGAAGACGGCCTCGACCCCGCGCGCGGCGAGGGCCCGCGCGGTCAGCTCCGACGTCTCGCCGGCGCCGACCAGCAGCACGCGCCGCTCGCGCAGCTCGCCGATGCTCCGCTGCGCCAGCTCGACCGCGACGGAGGGGATCGACACGCCCTTCTCCCCGATCGCCGTGTCGGTGCGGGCGCGCTTGCCGGCCGTCAGGGCCCCGCGGAAGAGGCGGTTGAGGACGGGGCCGCTCGCGCCCTCGACCAGGGCCAGCTCGTAGGCGCGCTTGACCTGGCCCTGGATCTCGGCCTCGCCGACGATCATCGAGTCGAGCCCCGCGGTGACGCGGAAGAGGTGGGCGGCGGCCTCGGTCCCGCGCAGCGAGTAGAGCGGGCCGAGCAGCTCCGTGGGGCGGATCGAGGCCTCGCGCGCGAGCACGCTGAGCGCCGCGGTCTCGGCCTCCACCCCGTCCGAGGTGACGAGGTACAGCTCGGTGCGGTTGCAGGTGGAGACCGCGGTGGCCTCGGTGATCGGCTCCTCGCTGATCAGCGCGTTGAGGACTCCCGCGGCGCGCCCCTCGGTCAGCGCGAGGCGCTCGCGCAGCCCGAGCGACGCCGTGTGATGGGAGACGCCGAGGGCGAGCAGGCCGCTCACTTCGGGCTCTCCCCGTCGCGGTCGCTCTCGGCGATGTCGGCGAGCTCGCGCAGCTCGCGCTGGATGCGCGCCAGCTTCATCGCCATCAGCGCGACGTAGACCAGCAGCAGCGCGACGAAGACGAGGTACGCGCCGGCGACGTAGGACTCGGAGGTCTCGAGCGCGAGGGGGACCATCAGACGGCCCCCTTCGAACCGCCGTCCACCGTCATGCTCGTCGCGGAGACCCCGGCGGGGGCGACGCTGCGGCGCGGGGGCGGAGGCGCCGGCTCGGAGGGGCGCAGCGCGCGGCGCAGGCGGCCGAGGTCCCCGGACGCGCCCTTGGCGCCGAGCTCGAAGGCGACCAGCGTCGTCCACAGCAGCGCCATGCCGGCGAGGCAGACCAGGAAGGCCAGCAGCATCTCGCCGGGCAGGCCGCCCGCCGAGGAGAAGGTGCGCGGGTGGATGAAGGGCTCGGCGAGCCGGACGGCGAGGAAGTTGAGCGGCACGAAGGCGCCCGCCGTGATCGCGAAGACCGACGCGTAACGGGCCTGGCGGTCGCGGTCCTCGATCGAGTAGCGCAGCGGGTAGTAGGTCGCGTACAGCAGGAAGATGATCAGGAAGCTGACCAGCGTCGGCTCGCGCCACTCCCACCACACGCCCCACTGGCCCTTGGCCCAGAGGGCGCCGGTGAGCAGCGCGCCGACGCCGAAGATGACAGCGATGTGGATCGAGACGTAGGAGCGCGCGTCGTGGATCGCCTCGTTGGTCCGCAGGTGCCGGATCGCGTGGATCGCCGCAACCATGAAGCCGAGCAGAGCCACCACCGCGAGCGGCACGTGCAGGTAGAAGATCTTCTGGATGAACCCCTCCTCGTCCACCGGCGCGTAGAAGAACGCGAGCGCGTAGCCGCCGATCAGCACTGCGACGGTCGCGAGCGAGAGTGTCCGGAGGCTGGGCATCTTGTCTGCTTGGAAGGGCGCCGGTCCCTAGTCCTCGAGCAGGAAGTCGAACACCGCGTACCCGACCAGCGCGAAGACCCCATCGTAGAGGCCGAGCACCGCCAGCCACGTCCCGAACCGGTCGTACTCGGGCCCGCCCGCGCTCAGCACCGGCTCGGCCGCGCCGGAGGCCGCGATCACCAGCGGGATCAGCAGCGGGAGGAGGATCAGGGGGGCGAGCAGGTCGCGCGCGCTCGACATCGTCGCGATCGTCGAGATCAGGGTTCCCGTGACCGCCAGGCCGAGGTCGAACAGGAGCAGCACGGGGATCAGCGGCGGCAGCGCCGCGGCCGACTCGAGGAAGAAGAGGGCGAAGATCGGCACCACCACGACCTGGAGCACCACCAGATAGACGAAGAGTGCCGAGGCCTTCGCCGCGAACAGGATCGTGCGGTCGATCGGCGCCAGCCGGATCAGCTCGAAGCCGCCCTCGTCGCGCTCCGCGACGAAGAGGCGGTTGATCGCGAGGATCGCGGCGAAGAGCAGGGTGGCGATCAGCACACCGGCGGCGAGGCCGCCCTCGAGGCCGGTGCGGTCGAGGCCGTAGCGGAAGATCACGAAGGTCGTGACGGCGAACAGCGCCATCGCCGGCAGCGAGCGGAGCGTGCGCAGCTCGACCCGCAGGTCCTTGCCGAGCAGCGCGCGGTAGGCGCTCATCCCATCTCCAAGACGACGTCCGCCTCGCCGACGACGCGCTCGCGCTCGTGGCTCACGATCACCCTGGTGCGAGCGTCCACGGGACCGAGCAGTCCGCCGACCAGCTCGCGGGCGCGGGGATCGAGGTGGGAGTCGGGCTCGTCGAGCAGCAGCAGCTCGGGCTCGTGCAGCACGACCCGGCAGACCGCGACCCGCTGGGCCATCCCGGCGGAGAACTCGGCGACGCGGTCGTCGGCGCGCGCCTCCATCTCCACCGACGCGAGCAGCTGCGCGATCCGCTCCTCGGAGGCGGCCGGATCGAGCCCGTGCAGGCGAGCCGCGAGGCGGAGGTTCTCGCGGGCGCTGAGGTCGCGGTAGAGCAGCGGCTCGTGGGCGAGATAGCCGACGCGCCCGCGGAGCCTCCAGGTCTCCCCGGGCAGCGAGCAGCCCAGCACCCGCGCCTCTCCCGCGCTGGGCCGCAGCAGGCCGGCGAGCACGCGCAGGAGCGTGGACTTCCCCGAGCCGTTCGGCCCGAGCACGGCCAGCGTGCCGCCCGCGTCGAGATCGAGGTCGACCCCCGCCAGAGCGCGGCGTTCCCCGAAGTCGCGGGCGAGCGCGTGCAGGCGGATTGCAGGGGTTTCCGCGCTCACGCGGCGAATCTAGCGTTCAGGCGATGTGTTTCCTGATCGACCCCTACCGGCGATGATCGTGATCGTGCGCAGAGCCCTTCTTGCCGCCGTGCTCGCCTGCCTGTGCGTGGCGGCCCCGGCGGCGTCGCAGACCGGCTCCTCGCTGACCGCGACCGAGGAGGTTGAGGTCGCCTGGCGCGACTCGACGCCGGTCGGCCTTCCCACCCGGGGCGCGCTGGTGAACGGCGTCCAGCTCCCCGCCGAGGGCGCGGACTTCTTCACCTGGGACTTCCCCCTCGGCGCCTCACCCAACAGGGGCTGGCGGCGCTGGGGCTCCGACGACACCCTGCAGGTGCTCCTGCGCGTGCTGGCGGAGTACCGGCTGGCGCACCCCTTCGCCCCGCGCGTCGGCATCGCCGACGTCAGCCGCCCGTTCGGCGGCCCCTTCGGGAGCCGCTTCGGCGGGCTCGGCCACGCGTCCCACCAGAACGGCCTCGACGTGGACATCCTCTATCCGCGCCGCGACGGCCTCGAGCTGCCGCCCGCGCGCCCGAAGCAGATCAACCGGCCGCTGGCACAGGACCTCGTCAACCGCTTCGTGGCGGCCCGGGCTCAGTTCCTGTTCGTGGGCGTCGCCACCAAGCTCAAGGGGCCGAAGCGGGTCGTGCAGAAGCTCGTCCACCACGACGAGCACGTGCACGTGCGATTCAAGCGCGGCGCGCTCTAGTAACTGCATCCGGGCCGCGACGGCGTCAGAGCTTCGCGCAGTGGCCGAAGGCGGTGACGGTGGCGGGCGCCTTCGACGCGTTGTACGCCGAGACGCTCCAGCTCCGGGGCGTCTTGAAGTAGCCGCCGCTGGGGAGCAGGGCGCCGGTGTCCGGGGTCTCGAATCCGCCGAAGACGACCCGCCTGCCCTTCGGGCACTTGCCGGTGACCGCCTCGGCGAAGCCCCGTGGAGGCACAATGACCGACGCGCTGACCGTCCTCAGAAGGGGCTTCTTGGCCCGCACGCAGTAGCCGATCGAGGTCATCTGGCCGCCCCACTTGCCGAGGCCGAGGCCGGTGACCCGCCAGGCCTTGGGCGAGATCGCCCGCGACTCGGTCGCGAGGATCCCACCCGTGTTGGTGAAGTTGGTGCGCTGGTAGCCGCCGCCGATCAGGAAGCGCCTCCCCGGGCACCTGGCGACCGCGACGTTCTTCTCGTTCGCGCCCATGTTCAGGGTCGTGTGCGGCGGGGTGACCTTGCCGTACTTCGGGCCGCAGAGGACCTGGAGCCGGACGGTGCGGGCCTGCGTGCTGCCGGGCGAGGGGTCGTAGAGGACGACGCTGATGTGGTAGCCGCTCTGGAGGCCGAGCCGCTCGAACGAATGCGGGTAGACCCCCTCTCCGTCCGCCGCGGGCGGGTCCGTGACCATCCCGCCCCCGAGGGGCTCGCTCCTGCCCGGGCACAGCACCGTCAGCCGCTGGCCGTCGTTCGCGCGGGAGACCCGGAACTTCCTGCCGACGATGAAGTACCTGCTCTTGCCCTTCTTGGCCGCTTCGGCGCTGGGGGCGGCACCGGCGCGCGAAGCGTCACCGAGCTGCTGCAGCGCCAAGATGCCCGCGAGCGCCAGCGCGATCGCCGCCGCCGCGAGCGCCGACCGCCTCCTGGTCAGAGCTCCCTGCACCACCTGGAACGCTACCCGCTCCGGATCCCTTTACTCGCCCTTCCGCAGGGCCTTGCGGCCGACGCGGACGAGGGCGCCGGCGCCCGAGCGCAGGGCGTCCATCCGCTTGCCGTTGCGCCCGTACAGGAGCTGGGCGGAGGAGCGGAACGCCTGCCCGAGGTCGCGGTCGTACGGCTGCCACCAGAAGTCGCGCGTCCAGCCGGGCTCGTAGCTCGTCTGCTTGATGTTCACGCA
>DASSYK010000031.1:0-12386 GCA_035703345.1 Solirubrobacterales bacterium | reverse complement strand
CTCGCCCCGCCGTCCGAGGTCGGCAGCCAGATGCTGCGCTGTCTCGAGCGCGGCGTCGAGACCGGCGACACCAACCGCGAGCGAGTTGAGAAGATGAAGCCGGGAGCGCGCGCGACTCCTACGCCGAGGGCGAGTTCTGCTGGGTCGACCTGGCCGTGGCGGACATCGACGCGGCGGTGGCTTTCTACGGCGACCTCCTCGGGTGGGAATTCCAGCCCGCGGGCACCGTCGAGGAGACGGGCGGTTACGGCAACCTGCTCTACAAGGGGAAGTACGTGGCCGGGATCGGTCCGATCATGGGGGAGGGCCAGCCGCCCGCATGGTCGAGCTACGTCAACGTCGCCGACGCCGACGCGACGGCCGCGAGGGTCACCGGAGCCGGGGGCGCGCTGATCGTGGAGCCGATGGACATCCCCAACGGCGCCGGGCGGATGGCCGTCTGCCAGGACGCGGAGGGCGCCGTCTTCTCGCTCTGGCAGCCCGGGGAGCACAGGGGCGCGCAGCTCGTGAACGAGGTCGGCACCTGGACGTGGAACAACCTCGTCACGCGGGACCTCGACAAGGCGAAGGGCTTCTACGGCGAGGTCTTCGGCTGGACCGCCGAGGTCTCGGCCCAGGCGCCGCCCGACTCCCCGTACCAGATGTGGCAGGTCGCGGGACAGCGCTGGGAGGAGGGGCTGGCGGGACTCAGCACCGCCGACAGCGACCTGTCGGCCGGCGTGCCACCGCACTGGCAGGTCTACTTCGCCGTGGCGTCCGCGGACGAGGCGATCGAGAAGACCAAGGCCGCCGGCGGCCAGAGCCTCTTCGGCCCCCAGCGCATTCCGGTAGGCACCCTCGCGATCCTCGTCGATCCGCAGGGCGCGGGCTTCGCGATCATCGAGCCGGACTACCCCGAAGGGCGCTAGCCGCCCCGCTGACGACGATCTCGGCCCGGGGGCGCCCAGTCATCGGCACGGTTGGGATCTACTGCCGCCCATTGGCGGCATCAGATCCCAAGCGAGGCGCAAGCGGCGCTACCAGCGCGAGGTGATGACCTTCTTGCGCGTGTAGAAGTCGACGGCGTCGGTGCCGTTGGCGTGCAGGTCGCCGTCGATCGAGTCCTTCCAGCCTGAGAAGGGGAACCAGGCGACGGGGGCCGGGACGCCGATGTTGACGCCGAGCATGCCCGCCTCGATGCCCCAGCGGTAGGTGCGGGCGACCTCGCCCGAGGTGGTGAAGACGGAGCCGGCGTTGCCGTAGCGGGAGCGGTTGGAGAACTCGATCGCCGCGTCGATGTCGGGGACCGAGACGAGGGCCAGGACCGGGCCGAAGACCTCCTCGCGGGCGATGTCGGACTCGTGGTCGGAGACCTCGACGAGGGTGGGGGCGAGCATGGCGCCCGCATCGCCGCCGCCGATGCGGCCGTCGAGGACGATCTCGGCGCCGTGGTGAAGCGCGTCGGCGACCATCGCCTCGGCGCGCTCGCGCGCCTCGGGGGCGACCATCGGGCAGACGTCGGTGTCGGGATCGGCGCCGGCGCCGATGGTGAGCGCCTCGGCGGCGGAGCGCAGGGCGTCCCGGACCTCGGCCTGGCGGACCTCGTCGCCGACGATCACGCAGACCGAGCCGGCCAGGCAGCGCTGGCCGGCGGCGCCGAAGGCGGAGCCCATGATCGCGGGGATCGACTTGTCGAGGTCGGCGTCCGCGGCGACGATCAGGGAGTTCTTGGCGCCGCCGAGGGCCTGGACCCGCTTGCCGGTCTCGGCCGAGCGGGTCGCGATCAGGCGCGCGGTGCTGGCCTGGCCGACGAACGAGATGGCGTCGATGCCGGGGTGCTCGAGGATCCCCTCGACCGCCTCGCGGCCGCCGTGGACGAGGTTGACGACGCCGGGCGGGAAGACCTCGCTCTCGTCGATCAGCTCGAAGATGCGCTGCGAGGGGCGCGGGTCGCGCTCGGAGGGCTTGAGGATGAAGCTGTTGCCGCAGGCGACCGCGTAGGGCAGGAACCAGAGCGGGATCATCGCCGGGAAGTTGAACGGGGTGATGGCGGCGACGACGCCGACGGGTTGGCGGACCAGCTCCACGTCGATCCCGCGGGAGACGCCTTCGAGGTTCTCGCCCTTGAGGAGATGGGGGATGGCGGCGGCGGACTCGACCGACTCGATGCCGCGGCCGACCTCGCCGTCGGCGTCGGCGATCGTCTTTCCCATGTCGGCGGTGACCAGCGCGGCGATCTCGGCGCGGTTGGCGACGAGCACCTCGCGCAGCGCGAGCAGGGCGCGGGCGCGGTCCTGCGGCGAGACCTGGCGCCACGCGGGCTGGGCCTCGCGGGCGGCCTTCACGGCGCGGTCGACGTCGCCGGCGACCGAGAGGGGGATGCGCGCGGCGAGCTCGCCCGTCGCGGGATCCCGGTCCTCGAGCGTCTCGGCGGCGGCCGAGTCGAACCAGGCGCCGCCGGCGTAGTTGGGCAGGGTCCTGACCTCGGTGGCGGTGCTCATCCCGATCAGGCTAGCGCCGCCGCGCGACCCGCGGGAAGGACTGGACTCAACGGCGCATCGAGGCGCGGAGTTGCTCCTCAGCGGCTACCGCTACCTTTCCGCGTTCCGTTTGTTGAATGCCATTGACATGAGGCGCCTCGCACTCCCAATCCTGCTCGTCCTGCTCGCGCTCCCGGCGGGCGCCCAGGCTGCAGGGACCGGCGGACACAACCCCGCCACGCTCAAGCTCGAGCGCTCCTTCACGACCGCCCTGAGCACGCGGATCGAGAGCAAGAACGGCTGCTATCCCGCCGAGGCGCAGATGGCGAAGCAGGTCAGGAAGCGGTGGGGCTTCAAGGTCGCGGTCGTCAACAACCTCAAGCAGGTGCGCACGAGCGGCCTGGTCTACGTGATCAAGAGCTCCAGCAACTGCAACAACGTCCGCTTCGCGCTGCGCCAGGGAGCGCTGTACGAGCTCGACGCGGCGCGCGGCGAGATCGTGGTGCTGGGCCAGGCGGCTGCGCGCCAGCGCCGCATCGCCGCCGAGCGCGCCAACCGCGGGCCGCTGCGGTCGATCACGACGGCGACGAAGACCTACAACGTCAGCAAGGACCACAGGCGCCTGCGCTTCGAGGCGAACTGCCCCGGGGGCAGGCTCCCGCTCGGCGGCGGCATGGTCGCGACGCCCCCGGTCGGGGCCGGCGGCGAGGGCATCTACCCGCACTCCTACGAGCGCCTCGGCGCCCAGCGAGGCTGGCACATCACCGCCTGGCTCTTCGACGGCGGCGACGGCTCCGTCGCTCCGCGGCAGCTCAGCATCCAGGCCGTCTGCGGACGCGGCCTGTCGCCGATGAGCGCCCCGCACAAGACCGTCTTCGTCAAGCCGGGCCAGACCAGGACAGCCACGGCGCGCTGCCCGGGCGGGCAGAAGCTGATGTCGGGCGGCTACCAGCGGACGGACTTCCTCGGTGACGGCGGCGACTACATCACCGAGTCCCGCGCGCTCGGGTCGAACAAGTGGCGCGTCAGCGCCGGCGCCCACGGCGAGTACGGGGGCGAGCTCACCGCGATCGCCTACTGCGTGCAGAGCAAGAGGCCGCTGCTGACCGCGGTCGAGGCCTCCGCGCCCGTCGGGCTTGGCGTGGCCGCGACGGCGACCACCCCGCAGTGCCCCGGCAAGGGCGTCCTCGCCTCGGGCGGCTTCAGCTTCAACGGCACGCACGACGCCTGGTTCGCCGGCGGCTCCATCAACGGCGACGGGACCTGGTCGGCCACCGGCTACGGCCTCTTCGGCCCGGCGCCGTCGCTGACCGCCTACGGCTACTGCCTGCAGCCGGGCTCCTAGCTACCCCTCTTCCGCCAGCACCTGCTCGATCGTCCGCCCGGTGAGCACGGACTCCGGCCGGCTCGAGGTCGGCCGGCGGCGCGCGTCGGCTCCCTCGCCCTTCTTCTTGATGAGCAGCCATTGCTCCCGCTCCCCGGTGTCCGAGGTGCGGACCAGCGCGTATGCCCCCTTCACCTTCTCGCCGAGCAGGAAGACCTTGATGTCGCCCTTCTCCAGGGCCTCCTCCATCGTCAGCTCGCGCCCGCTGCGCGTCTTCGAGATGTTCTGGTAGACGCCGCGGTCCCAGACGATCACGGGACCGCCGCCGTACTCCCCCTTCGGGATCACGCCCTCGAACTCGAGGTAGTCCATCGGGTGGTCCTCGGTCCGCATCGCCAGGCGCTTGTCGCGCGGGTCGAGCGAGGGTCCCTTCGGCACCGCCCAGGAGGCGAGCACGCCGCCGACCTCGAGCCGGAGGTCGTAGTGCAGCGAGGTGGCCGCGTGCTTCTGGATCGTGAAGCGCGGGTGGCGGCGCTTCGCCTTCCCGGCCGCCCGCTTCTTCGCGCGCCCCGAGGGCTCGCTCGTCTTCTCGAAGTCGCGCTTGCGCTCGTACTCGCTGAGGCTGCGCCTGGAGCCCGCCATCTCAGGCGGCGGCCTCCTCCAGCTCGGCGACCGACTCCTCGAGCGCGTCCGCGAGATGGTTGAGCTCGCCGATCGCGTGTGGGTCCGAGCAGAGCCCGAAGGCGAGGTCGCCGCCGAGCGAGATCACGGCGACCCGCAGCGCGTGGCGGTCGGCGGGCTCGGCGATGGAGCAGAACTCGCGGACCTCGTGGCCGCAGATGAGCGGGCGCTCGCGCGGGCCCGGGACGTTGGAGACGCTGAGGGCGAACTCGCGCGGGCCGGAGACGATCCGCGTCACACCCTCGTACAGGGGGCGGAAGCGCCCGAGCGCGTGGAAGAACGAGTAGAGCGTGTCGGCATCGTGCTCTGACTTCCTCTCCCTCGTCTCGGCGTTGATCAAACGCAGCCGCTCGAGCGGGTCGGGCTCGTCCAGCGGCAGGTCGACGTTGAGGAAGGAGTCCCTGTTGCCGACCGCGGTGCCGCCCTCCCGCAGGTGCAGGCAGACCGGGACCTGCGCGCGCAGCTTCGCGGGCCGGGACTCGGCCGCGCCGAGCCAGCTCCGCAGCCCGCCGGCCACAACCGCGAGCACCGCGTCGTTGACAGTGGCGCCCCCGTCGGCGGCGTGCCCGATCGCCTTCAGGCGCTCGAGCGCAATTGCCGTCCAGGCGACCTCGCGCTCGGAGCCGATGTGCTTGTCGAGCGGGGTGTCGGCCCCCGGGCGCAGCTCGCGCCGCAGGGCCCCGGGCAGGCGCACGAGCAGCGGGCGCTCGTGATGCTCGGCCGCGAGCGAGGTCCTCTCGGCCGCCGCGGCCGCGCTGCTCGCCTCGTCCGCGCGGTGCTCGGGCGGGACCGCGTGGTCGGATTCGGGCTCGTCGAACAGGAGCCCCGCGACGAGGCGGATCGCGGTGACGCCGTCGGCCATCGCGTGGTGGATGCGGCCGACGAGCCCGGTGCGGCCCCCCTCGAGCGGGATGACGTCGATCCTCCACAGCGGCCGCTCGTGGTCGAGGCGCTGGGCGAGGATCTCGCCGGCGAGGCCCCGGAAGGCCTCCTCGTCCAGCGGGGCCTCGCCGCCCGCGGCCGCGATGTGCCAGTCGAGGTCGATGTCGGGCGCCTCGGCCCAGGAGGGCGCCCCGTCCACGTCGACGACGCGCATGCCGAGCCGCGAAAGGGCGCCGATCCGTTCGGCGGCGCGCGCCCGCAGCGCCGCTGGATCGACTCCCGCGCCGTCCGGGCCGGGCTCCAGGACCAGCAGCTTGCCGGTGTGCCCCTTGATCGCGTCGGACTCCAGATGCAGGATCCGGGCGTCGTCGAGGCTGAGGGGCTCGGGGGCGGCGGTGCTCATCCGCCCACATGATCGCGCGCGCGGGCGTCGGGCTCCAAACCGTTTTCCGGTCGGCGCTGCGGGTACGCGTTGAGAGACCTACGAAAGGAGCGATCGAACATGGGCAAGAACATCGATGAGGCGAAGGGACGCGCCAAGGAGGCGGCCGGGGACCTCACGGGCGACCGGGAGATGAAGAACGAGGGCAAGGTCGACAGGGGGGTCTCGGGCGTGAAGGACAAGGTCGACCGCGTCGCGGACTCGATCAAGGAGCGCGTCGGGCACGACCGCGATCAGGGCCGCTCCTAGGCCCGGCAGCTTTCAGAGGGCAGGAGGGCGGGCAGCTCCCGCCCAGACACGACGGCGAGGGCCGGGCGTTCGCCCGGCCCTCGCTCGTTGCGCTCGGCGCCTCGCGGCGCGGGCGCCGCTACTCGATGTAGCCCGACTCCTGCAGGTACTGGGTGGCGACGGCCGCCGGCTCCTCCTTGTCGAGGTCGACGCGGGAGTTGAGCTCCTGCATCACTTCCAGGCTCAGGCCCTCCTGGACCTTCTCGATCGTCGCCTGGTAGTCAGGGCCCGCCTCCTCAACGACCTTCTGGTCGGTGATCCAGATCACGTTCCCCGCGGGGAAGATGCCCTGGTCGTCCTCGAGGAGCGTGTACTGGTCGCTGTTGGCCAGAGCGGCATCGCTCGTGAACAGGATCGAGAGGTCCGCCTGGCCGTCATCGAGGACGGGGTAGCGGAGCTCGATGTCGACGGGCTTGAACTCCTTGAACTGCAGCCCGTAGGTGTCCTCGAGCCCGACCAGGCAGTCCACCCGCTGGCGGCACTCCGGCGAGCCGGAGAGGACCAGGTCCTGGGACTTGCCCTCGAGGTCGGAGACCGTGGTCACCCCGAGCTCGTCGGCCCTGGAGGTGAGCATCCCGACGGCGTTCGAGTCCGCGAACGGAGTGGGCGCGAACGCGGTCAGACCCTCCCCTTCCAGCTCGGTCTTGGCGTCGTCGTATGCCTCCTGCGCGTCGGCCGGCACCTGGTCGGCCGTCTTGTTGAAGAACGACGTCAGCGCGGTCGAGGTGTACTCGGGATAGCCGCTGATCTCGCCGGCCTTGAGCGCCTCGAGCGCCACCTGCTCCGAACCGAGGTTCAGGTCGGTCTTGACGCCGTATCCGGCGGCCTCGAGAGCCTGCGCGTAGATCTCGCCCAGGATCAGGGCCTCGGTGAAGTTCTTCGAGCCGACGGTGAGCTCGACGCCCGAGTTGTCCGGATTCGACTCGATCAGCTCGCCGGATGCATCGCCGCCGCCGCCGTCGTCATCGTCGTCGCCGCAGGCGGCGACTCCGAGCGCGAGGACGAACGCGGCGAGGAGGGCGAAGATGCCCCGCAGACGTGTGTCGCTGCTCAGCACGTGTCTCTCCTCTCGTGGGGATCGGCGAGCCCCCATCAAGCCCGAAGCAACGGCGCCCGCCTTGACCCCGAGGATCCTATGCGGCCGACAGGCGGCGGGACAACTTCAGTCCTCGTGGCGTCAGCAGGTACTGGACGCCGGCCAGGCCGAGCTCGATCGCGATGGCCAGCAGCGCGATCAGGATCGCGCCGGCGAGCACTCCCTCGTCTCCGTAGACGTTGCGGGAGATGATGAAGTCACCGAGCGTGAGGATCCCCGCCAGCGGGGCGATCGCCGCCGTGGCGACGATGTTGATCGCGCCGGTGCGCACGCCGCTCATGATCGTCGGCACCGCCAGCGGCAGCTCGACCTTGCGGACGATCTCCAGCTCCCGCATCCCGATCCCGCGGGCCGCCTCGACCGCCGTGCGATCGACCTGCGTGACCCCGACGTAGGCGTTGGTGAGGATCGGCGGGATCCCCAGGACCATCAGGGCCGCGGTCACGTTCTCGAGGCCGAAGCCGAGAAAGGCCGCGGCGAGCGCGATCACGGCCAGCTCCGGGATCCCGCGCCCGGCGTTGCCGAGGGTGAGCGCCACCATCTCCCCGCGCCGGTAGTGGCCGAGCAGGACCCCGGCGGGAAGCGCCAGCAGCAGCGCGGCGCCGAGCGCCAGGAACGTGACCTTCACGTGCTCGCCGCCCAGCTCGGCCACCTGGTCGAGGCCCCCGACCTTGTCGGTCTGGAAGCGCGTCGTCTGCGGCGTGAAGATGAAGTCGATCGCATCGCCGAAGAGCCCGAGGAACCCGGTCATGAGAACGTCAGGCATCGGCCGGCCTCCGGGTGAGAGCGGCGAAGCGCGCGCGGCGCTCGCGCGGCGCCGGGGCCTGCCACGGCGAGAGCACGCGCTGGAGCAGCGCCAGGCAGAGGTCGAACGCAACCGCCATCGTGATCGTCAGTCCCGTCGTGATCAACAGTCCGGTCTTGAAGTCGAGGCTGCGGTACATCTCGGCGCCGAGCCCGTCGCCGCCGGCGAACACCGCCAGCGTCGCGATCGCCACGGTCGAGACCACCGCGATCCGCAGTCCCGCGACGATCTCGGGCGTCGCCAGCGGCAGCTCGACCCGCCGCAGCAGCTGCCTGTCCGTCATCCCCATCCCGCGCCCGGCGTCCTTCGCCTCCGGCGGGACGTTGTTCAGGCCCGTGACGATGTTGCGGTAGATGATCTGGAGCGTGTACGCGGTCAGCGCGATCACCGCCGTGTCGTTTCCCCGGCCGGTGAAGGGCAGCAACAGGAGGAACAGCGAGATCGACGGAATCGTGTAGATCACGCCCGTCAGCCCGGTGAAGGTGGGGATCAGCCAGCGGCGGCGGTGTGAGAGCACGGCGAGGCCCATCGCGATCAGGAAGCCGAGGACGACCGACACGACGACGAGCACGATGTGCTGCAGGGTCGGCTCGACGTAGCGGTCGAAGTTGTCGAGCGCCCAGCTGAAGCAGAAGGTGCCGTTCTCCTGGACGCAGTTGGTGTCCGAGCGGTCGCGGATTTCGACCTGGGCCAGCAGCGGCGCGAGCGCGGCGCTATCCATCGTGACCCAGCGGCCTCTCGGCGGCGGGGTGCTCCTCGACCTGCGCCGCGGGGGAGTTGAGGAAGTCGGAGATGATCTCGACCGAGAGGACGCCGGCGATGCGCCCGCGCCCGTCCGTCACCGGCGCGTACATGGACTCGGCCTGCATCAGGTCGGAGAGTGCATCGCGCAGGACGTCGCGGAGGTCGAGGACCGGGTCCGGGGAGGAGTCGGGGGACCGGGGAACGATCTCCTGGGCGAGGTCCGACTCCGAGAGCCAGCCGAGCGGGCGGCGCTCGTCGTCGACGAGCAGGGCGTGGGGGACCTCGGCGTCCTCGAGCTTCGCCCGCACCTCGGCGGTGGACTGGCCGACGTGCGCGAGCGGCGCCTCCCAGAGATCGACGTCGCCGACGGTCAACAGCGCCAGGCGCTTGAGCGCGCGGTCGGCGCCGACGAAGTCCTCGACGAAGCCGTTCGCGGGCGCCATCAGCAGCTCCGCGGGCGTGGCGTACTGGGCGAGGACGCCGCCCTGCTCGAGGATGGCGATGCGGTCGCCCATCTTGATCGCCTCGTCGATGTCGTGGGTGACGAACAGCACGGTCTTGCGCAGCTCGGCCTGCAGGCGCAGGAACTCGTTCTGGAGGCGCTCGCGGTTGATCGGGTCGATCGCGCCGAAGGGCTCGTCCATCAGCATCAGCGGCGGGTCGGCCGCGAGCGCGCGGGCGACCCCCACGCGCTGCTGCTGGCCGCCCGAGAGCTGGGACGGGTAGCGGTCGCGGGTCTCGGGGTCGAGGTCGATCAGCTCCAGCAGCTCGCCGACGCGGCGCTCGACCCGCCCCCGGTCCCATCCGACCAGGCCCGGCACGGTGGCGATGTTCTCGCCGATCGTGCGGTGGGGGAAGAGCCCGATCTGCTGGATGACGTAGCCGGTCTCGCGGCGCAGCCGGGCGGGCTCGCGCTCCCGCACGGAGGTGCCCTCGATGAGGATGTCGCCGTCGGTGATCTCGACCGTGCGGTTGACCATCCGCATCGCCGTCGTCTTCCCGCAGCCGGAGGGGCCGACCAGGACGCAGATCTCCCCGGCCTCGACTTCGAGCGAGAGCTCGCGCACGGCGGGCTCGCTCTGTCCCGCGTACAGCTTGGTGGCGGCGCGGAACTCCACCGACACCGCCTCGGCGGTGCCGACGCCGGCTGATCCGCTGTCGGTCGAGGGGACCTCTCCTGCCAAGGGTCCGATCCTACTTCGGATTCCTACGGATCCAGAAGCCGTGATTTCGCCCGATGTGGAGGGCCGGCATCTGCAGGAGATTGCACCCACGCCCGCCGTGGGCGGGTCGGTAGCCCGCCCGTTGCCTCGACGGAGGCCGGGAGGAGGAGGACGGGGAGAGGGAGGCACGGGCCGCCAGGGATGGCGGCCCGTTTCCTTACGCGGCTCCGGCTGCGCTCGGCTCGGTCCCGACCGAGACCGGCTCGCGGCCGTGGATCTCGAGCAGCGCCAGCGCGACGATGACCGCCGCCGCGCCCTGGAAGGGCTGCAGCACCGCCTCCCCGAGCAGGTGGCCCGCGGCCTCGAGCTTGAAGCCCTCGAATGGAAGCGCGACCAGCTCGGACGCGGCCTCCGTCACCACGTACACCGTGACGCCGATGACGAGGACGCGCCTGAAGTTGCCCCGGACCAGCTCGTAGCCCTCGCGCAGCGCCGCGCGGAGGCCCAGGCCCCGCACCTCGACGAGCGCCGGGGAGATGAAGGTGTAGGTCGCGAAGGCGAAGCCCGGCACGACCAGGAACAGGAGGCCGACGGCGGTGCCGAGCGCGACGATGAGGTCGATGGCGATCAGGGTCAGGTAGGGGATCCGGGCCGCCACCTCTCCCACGTGCGGGCGCGCAATGCCGGCGCGCCAGTGGAGGGTGACGGCCGCGACGATGCCGGAGTAGAACGCCTCGCCGCCGAGGTTGATGACCAGCGCCAGCGGTATCGAGAGCAGCTTCGCCACGTCCGCGAGCGAATGCACCCGCTCGATCCGGATGTCGCCGAAGGCGGCGTCGAGCAGGGACTGCGGCACCAGCACCACGACCGCCAGGAAGGTCAGCAGCCGCCAGTGGTCCCGGTAGAGCCGCCAGATGTCGCGAAACGCCCGCCGGACGTCGAGGGGCCGGACGGGCGCGCGCTCGCTCACAGCCGCTCGAGCAGGTCGGGGAGGGCGTTGCTCGGCATCTGGATCCAACCCTCGCGGACGGCGCGGTCGGCCTGCTCGCCGGGCTCGGGCGGGTACGTAAGGCCGAGCGCGGCGGCGCGGGCGACCAGCGCGCAGACGATCGCGTCGAAGCAGTTGTGGTCGGTGCTCGCCAGGCGCCGCTGCCAGTGGTCGAGCTGGAGGCCGCCGAGCGGCTCCTCGATCGCGTCGAGCAGGGCGGGGAGGCGGTTCGCACCCGCCTTGGACTTGTAGCCGGTGGCGTTGATGCCCCAGGCGGCGAGCGCGGGAGCGGGGTAGACCTCGGCGACGACTCCCGAGCCGGCCCGGTCGACCGGCCCCCCTCGCGCGGCGAGCTGGTCCAGCAGGTTCGCGGCGCGCATCGCCACGACCCCGATCAGGTCGGTCGAGACGCTGAGCGGGCGGCGCATCCCCCTCTCGACAAGGAGGCGGTCCGTGGCGCGGAAGCTGAGCCGGAAGCGGTAGGCGTCCTGGTCCTGGCCGCGTCCGGGCCACCCCTCGCGCGCGTGATGCGCGGCGATCGCCGCAACGAACTCGTCGGGCCAACCCAGCGGCGCGTCGATGCCGGCCTTGTCGGCCGCCTCGATCAGCTCGATCAGAGCGGCGTCGTCGAGGCCCGACCGCAGGTCGGTGAGCTCGGGGCCGCCCGGCCCCCATTCGATCACCGCCGCCGCGGTCGCGCGCGGCTGCGCCGCCAGGTCGATACCGAGAGTCCGCACGCGGCGATCGTATGGACGCGGGGGCACGGCGTGCGAATAGAGTCACCCCGATGTTCGCGGCGGAGCTCACGGACTTCACGCTCGAGGCGCAGCGGATGCTGCGCGACGACTCGAACGTCGCCTGGTACGTCGTGACGCTGCTGGTGCTCGTCCTCTACGTCTATTCGGTCGAGGTCGAGCGGCGCCGCTGGGACATCGTCCTCGCCGGGCTCGCCTTCTGGTTCGCCGACTGGATCAACGAGATCGTCAACTCGCTGGTCCTCCACTTCAGCGACCGCGCCGCCCTCTGGACGGTGACCGGCGACACCGCCTACCTGATCCTGATCGGCCTCTGCATCGAGATCTCGTTCATGTTCGCGATCTCGGGGATCGTCTACGCCAAGTCCCTGCCCGATGATCCGCGGGCGAAGCTCCTCGGCATGCCGAACCGGATCACGATCGGGCTCGGCTTCTCGATCTTCGCCGTCGGCGTCGAGCTGCTCCTGCACGCGGCCGGCATCTTCCACTGGGAGTACTGGTGGTGGAACACCCCCTTCGTCCTGCCGATCGTGATCTTCGGCTACCTCTGGTTCTTCCTCATCGCCGCCTACGTCTATGACCGGCCGGACGACCGCTCCCGCGTCCGGATCGTCGGCACGATGGCCGCGATCGTCGCGGTCTCGCTGGTCGTGTTCGGCCCGATCCTGGAGTGGATCTGACGGCGGGCCGCCCGGGCGGCGGGAGTAACTGCGGGCAACGAAGGGGGTCCTCCGGGCGTGCGTCGGGACGAACTGCGGG
>DASSYK010000047.1:0-3162 GCA_035703345.1 Solirubrobacterales bacterium | reverse complement strand
GTCTCGAACGGGCTGCGGTCGAGGATCCCGTTGTCGATGTAGGGCGCGAGGAACTTTCCCTCCACGTCGTCGCGCGAGAGCCCGAGCGCCGTCTGGGTCAGGTCGTTGGTCCCGAAGCTGAAGAAGTCGGCGTGGTGCGCGATCGCGCCCGCGATCAGGCACGCGCGCGGCAGCTCCAGCATGGTCCCGATCGAGTACGGCACCTCCTGGCCCACCTCCCGCTGCGCCTCCTCGGCCGCGCGCACGACCAGCTCGCGCACGTGCTCCAGCTCCGTCTCGTAGGCGATCAGCGGCAGCATGATCTCCACGTGCGGTTGCTCCCCGCCCTTCGCGGAGTGGGCTGCCGCCTCGATGATCGCGCGCACCTGCATCTCGTAGACCGGCGGGTAGAGGACCGCCAGCCGCACACCCCGGGTCCCGAGCATCGGGTTCGTCTCCTGCAGCTCGCGCACCACGGCGAGGTCTGACTGGGCGCGCTCGATCTCCTCCGGCGATGCCGTGCCCCCCGACAGCTGGGCCTCGAAATAGGCGACGGGAAGGAACTCGTGCAGCGGGGGGTCGAGCAGCCGGATCGTCACCTCGAGCCCGGCCATCTCGCGGAAAATCCCCTCGAAGTCGGCGCGCTGCAGCTCCTTCAGCGCCGTCAGGCTGCTGCGGAAGCGCTCGTCGACCGCGGCCACGTCGCCGTCCTCGGTCGTGTGCGCGCGCCGCCACTGCTCGGCCGCGAGGAACATCTCCTTGACCAGCTTGTCGCGGTCGGCGCCGAAGAACATGTGCTCGGTCCGGCAGAGACCGATCCCCTCAGCCCCGAACGATCGCGCCCGCGCCGCGTCCTTCGGGTTGTCGGCGTTCGCCCGCACCGCGAGGCGCCGCAGCCCGTCGGCCCACTCGAGCACGATCTGGAACTCGTCCGAGATCTCGGGCTCGATCAGCGGCACGTCGTCGACGGTGATCGCGCCCGTGGAGCCGTCGATCGCGATCAGGTCCCCGCCGTTCAGCTCGCGTCCGTCCACGCTCAGCACACCCCGGCCGAGGTCGATGTTCAGGTCGGAGGCCCCGCAGACGCAGGGCCGCCCCATCCCGCGCGCGACCAGCGCGGCGTGCGAGGCCTTGCCGCCCTCGGACGTGAGGATGCCCCGCGCCGCGGCGAAGCCCGCCACGTCCTCGGCCTCCGTGAAGGGCCGGACCAGCACCACGTCCTCGCCGGACCCGCCGCGCCGCACCGCCTCGTCGGCGGTGAATACGATCGCGCCCTTCGCCGCGCCGGGCGAGGCCGCGATGCCGCGCGCGATCACCTCGTAGCCCGCGTCGGGGTCGAAGGTCGGGTGCAGGAGCGCGTCGAGCTTGCCGGCGTCGATCGTGTCCAGGGCCGCGCCCTTGTCGAGCAGCCCCTCGCCGACGGCATCGACGGCGAACCGGACAGCCGCCTGCGCCGGCCGCTTCGCGTTGCGGGTCTGCAGCAGGTAGAGCCGGCCCTCCTCGACCGTGAACTCGGTGTCCTGCATGTCCCCGTAGTGGCGCTCCAGGGTCCGCAGGGCGTCGAGCAGCTGGTCGCGGGCCTCGGGAAGGATCCGCCCGAGCTCGTCCAGTCCGGCGGTGTTGCGGACGCCGGAGACGACGTCCTCGCCCTGCGCGTTGACCAGGAAGTCCCCCGAGGGCCCGGGGGCGCCGGTGATCTCGTCGCGGCTGAAGGCGACCCCGGAGCCGGAGTCGTCGCCCTTGTTCCCGTAGACCATCTGCTGCACATTCACCGCCGTCCCCCAGCTGTCGGGGATCCCGTTGAGGCGGCGGTAGTCGATCGCCCGCCTGCCGTTCCAGGAGTCGAACACGGCCCGGATCGCGGCGCCGAGCTGCACCCGCGGGTCCTCGGGGAACTCCTCCTCCGTCTCCTCCGTGTAGATCTCGCAGAAGCGCTCCGTCAGGCGGCGCAGGTCGGCTGCGTCGAGCTCGGTGTCGAGCTCCACCCCCCGCTCGTGCTTCAGCTCGGCGATCGCCTCCTCATAGCGCTCGCCGGGGATCCCGCGCACGACGTTGCCGAACATCTGCACCAGGCGGCGGTGGGAGTCCCGCGCGAAGCGCTCATTGCCGGTGTGCTCCGCGAGCCCCTCGACGGAGCGGTCGTTGAGTCCGAGGTTGAGGATCGTGTCGAGCATGCCGGGCATGGAGTCCCGCGCTCCCGAGCGGACCGAGACCAGCAGAGGGTCGGAGGGGTCTCCGAACCTCTTGCCCGCGCTCCGCTCGAGGCTCGCGAGGGCCTCGTCGACCTGAGTCTCCAGACCCTCGGGCATCTCCCCCCCGGAGTCCATGTAGGCGACACAGGCCTCCGTGCTGATCGTGAAGCCGGCCGGGATGAGCTCGGCGCCGAGCACACGCGTCATCTCGGCGAGGTTCGCTCCCTTGCCGCCGAGGAGCGCGCGCATGGCGCGCGAGCCCTCCGCGAACCCGTAGACGTACTTGGTGGCGGTGGTGGCAGTGGCCGTAGTCAGCTCCTTCTACCCGCGATTGTATGAGCGACGCTGCTCGCCGACCCGGCGCCGTGCGGATAGGCTGCCCCGCGTGGCCGAGACCGCCCTCATCACCGGCGCCTCTTCGGGGATCGGCGAGCAGTTCGCCCGCCAGCTCGCCGCGCGCGGCACGAACCTGATCCTGGTCGCCCGCCGCGAGGACCGCCTCGAAGCCCTCGCCGGCTCCCTCCCCGTCGAGGCACAGGTGATCGCCTGCGACCTCGGCTCCGAGGCCGCCGAGCTGCCCGGCCGCGTGTCCGAGCTGGGCGCCCAGGTCGACCTGCTCGTCAACAACGCCGGCTTCGGCCTGCGCGGCCGCGTCGCCGAGCTGCCCCTCGACCGCCAGGCCGAGATGGTCCGCGTCAACTGCGAGGCCGTCGTCATCCTCACACGCTCCTTCATCCCGGCGATGATCGAGCGCCGCCGCGGCGGCGTCATCACCGTCGCCTCGACCGCCGGGATGCAGCCGCTCCCCTACGAGGCGACCTACGGCGCGAGCAAGGCCTTCGCCCTCAACTTCACCGAGGCCCTCTGGGCCGAGCTGCGCGGCACCGGGGTCAAGGCGCTCGCCGTCAATCCCGGCCCCGTGCCGACCGAATGGCAGCAGGTCGCCGGCTACGACGAGGCGGGCGGCGAGATGATGCCCGGCACGATCAAG